>JAHEAM010000052.1 GCA_024642765.1 Planctomycetaceae bacterium | reverse complement strand
CCTTGTCGGTGGGCTTGAGGCCGAACAGGTGGGCCCGCTTCCAGGTTGCGAAATTCGAGACCCAGATGATCACGAGTTCTACAACCTGAATCGAATCGAAAGTCGCCATCCTGGCGTAAACTATCGAGCTACCAACGGATGGGACGATCCTCTGAACATTCGCAAATCGAAGACGGCATCATCCAAAAATGGGCTGCACGGACCCTTTGGTTTTTCGAAATAAGACGGTTCGCTTCGATTGAATAATAAAATTCCAACAGGGAGAGTCTGGATGAAAAAGTACCTATTTGCGATGGCCCTGGTTAGCGCCGGGATTTTCCAATCGAATACACTCGCACAAATGCAACCTTATGCAGTATCGCCCAGGCCCACAAACACATCTGGATTGGTGCCTGAGGCTGGCATGCATTTCTCAGATCATGTCAACACCTCTTCGGCCTGCTCGAATTGTTACGGTAAATGTCAATTGCCGACTTGTCAGGGCGAACAAACATGTCAGAGTGATTGCAAATCTTCTCGATGTCACCAATGTGGTCTCAAAGGCCTTTGGCTAAAGGATCAAGATTACTTCCAGTATTCTGCGAGTCCGCCTTGCCCTGGTTATTCGGTGAATCATTTTGCGGAAGCCCAAAAAGCGGTTGGTCGCGAAGGTCAGCTGACGCTACATAGTTTCCATTTCCAATTGTCGCCTGATAAGGAAATCTCCTACTTAACATCGTCTGGCTGGCGCAAGGTCCAAGACATCTCTCGTTTTTGGTACCAAACAACAGGCAGTATCCTGATTCAGCCGACGGGTGATTCGCTACTGGATCAAAAAAACTTGGTCGCCACTCAGATGGCCTTTGCCAATTTCGGCATCACTCTGGACGCAGACCGGTTGTCGATCGGGGGATCCCTGGAACCCAGTCTTAGCGGCGTCGAAGCCCAGCAAATTTACGCAAATCGAAGCCTCGGTTCGCCACTAAATGCCTTAAATGGAGCTACTTCGCCAAACGTGCAAACGGGAAATACACAAACTCCGAATCGGTAATATTGATCAAATTTAGCAGAGTTCGAAGATTCGTTTGGTGACAATTGAGGAACAAGATGTTTGGAAAACAGGAGTATCTTATGAATAGACCTCATGGCGTCACGAGCATCTGGATATTGCTTATCGGAATAGTTTTATCGAATGGTGGATGCTCAACGATTCGACCGTCGAATAGCCAAATGCCGTCGGGATTTGTTGATCCAGCAACTGTTGAATCACCACAAGAAAATTCCAACTCGCCTATCGATGAAACCGACAAGCCCCAAACACCTAATTTCAACTCAGTTTCAATTCCTCCAGCGGAATTCCATCTTTCTGATTCACCCCTCCCGAATCCTGAGGAAATCAGATTGGCCAGTGCGACTGAAGTTGTTCCGACGATCTCTCCAACGCGCATGGACTCTCCAGTTCGCATGGATCTTTCTCGAGGCGAAATGCCCAGGATAGAAGAATCTCCGCTGCAAGCGAAACCTGCGGCAAAGACGGCATGGTTTCCTTTGCTCAACCGAAAACCCGACCCATTCAACAGCCAGTTCCAACGCGGTAGGAAATTGGAAAATGAAGGCAAGACGCTAGAGGCTATCAATGAATACGAACAAATTGTTCAAGCCGACAGCCAGCATGTTCAATCGTTACACCGATTAGGTGTTCTCTATGCTGAAACCGATCAATTTGAAAGCGCGAATCGTTGCTTCCAACAAGCAACAGCACTTGATCCTGCCAATGTTGAGTTGCTTTGCGATTGCGGATTTCATCACCAGGTTCAGGGTGCCAATACCATGGCCGAATTTTTCTACAACAACGCCCTTGGCATTGCGCCCAACCACAAACGTGCTCACAATCAACTGGGGGTCCTTTTGGTTCAAGCTGACAATACCAATTTGGCGCTTCAGCATTTCCGTTCGGCCGGTTTGACGAAAAAACAAGCCCAACAAAACGTCACAACCACCCAGTTGTGGAAGTATGCCGAGTAGAAAGTTCATGAGCATGATTCGCGATGATTTTCGTTTGGGTGTATTAAGATTCCCAGCACGGCGAGTCCCATGAGTGGCCCCACTACCGAAAAAAGATAGGGATTGCTAAAGGCAGCAATTGAAAATAACGCGACAAATGCAATCCATGATGCCGTTCGCGCTGGCATCAACCACAAACACGCGCAGAGTGATTCCATAAAGATCGTAAAACGTGAATGCCAAACGGCTATTTCTCGAAGCTGTGATTCTGAATACCAATCGCGCATTAGTTGAAACGGCCAGTAGTTACGGTCAACGTAATAGATGTTGTACAAAACGTCTCCATTCCAATAGCCTTCTGTAAACTTCCCAACGGCTCCACCCAAAAAAATCATGGAAATGATCAAATGAGCTACCGTGATTGCCTTGGTCTCCAAACCTTCCCAACGATTTTGGACGAGTTGAATCGAAAACCACAATTGCCAAACTCCAGTCCAAAATCCAGTAAAAAAAGTTACGTCGTTGTAGGATCCTTGGTGAATACAAAGGACATACAAGCTGCACACGGTCATTAGGCGAAAAACCAATAGTGCCTTGAGCGACCGAATCACCAAGGTCGCGGCAGATAAACCAATTGCGAGTAGGTAGGCGACTAGGTAAACGTCTGATTCCTGCAGCCAGCTCGGAAAAAACGAATCGTGTAACGGTAGCTCACGATAAATACGAAACCCAATAAACAACGGATGCAGCTTTGCCAAAAGCCCAACGAGCAAACCTGTCGTTACAATGCGATCCATCAGGACCCACCGAACATGGTTTGACACCATTGTTGACTGCCTCAATCCTGCGTCCATGCCCATGTCCAATAAACCCTTTACTGAGCTGGGGTCAATGAAGTTTGACGTTGGTCTGAAATTAAATCGAATCCACGTCCTTCCCTTGTTTGCACTCGCCAATGAGTTTCGAGGAACTGGTTTTGATACCGACTGCGGATGGTCAAAAATCCATCGGCTCCGTTTCTCAGCAAGCACTGGCGGTAGTCAAAAAATGTAATGACTCGCATGGGGAAATGGTTCAATTGATGCACACGCAAGAGATTATTCATGTCGTTGTTGTATTCGCCGTCGGACTGATAATCAAATGAATTCTCGAGCGTGTACATGGCTGGAATCGTTTGTTGAAATGCCCAAACAGTGAAAGACGGTGTTTGAAAGTGAAATCGATTCAGTGCCATTCGTTGTGATGTAATTGAAAATGGCAAAGTCAGAACCACCGTCGAAACCACAGCCAAAAAAAACAGCAAGACACCAGTTGACCAATCTTTCTTCCATTGGACATCGCGAAATAGCTCGACGACTCGCATCATTCCCTCACGGAAAGCAACTAGTGGATTGGGGCACCAAAGAACCTAGGTTGGCAAAATCAGCCAGAGGGCGAAAGCCCTCGATTTTTCCACAGCCAACGGACGCCATCGCGTTTCCGCTCATCCTAAAAACAAAGCGTAAGTGAATAGCTCGGGTTTGGAAATGCCTCAATTTTTCCGGCTAATCGTACACTTGCTTTCCGGAATACGAGCCATACGCACCGTCACTTGGCGCAAAAGTGTCAAAAAGTGTAAACCCACTGGACTTTGGCGATTGGCGCTTTGACAGTTGGTGTGGGTCGAAAAGACTGAAAAACTAATTTTTATGGGCGATTAGCAGCCCGTTGAAGAATTGTTCATCGCCCTCACAAGGTAGCGGAGCAGCGCAAGTTGCCCGGTTTTCTGCATGTTCCGCGCTGTCACCGGTTGGCATGCGCCATTCCGCTACGTTTTTCAACAGGCTGTTAGGGTCGCATCAGCAAAAATCGAACTTTGGCACGCCCTTTGCTTCGTAACAAAATACCAACTGGTTTTTGGTATTTGCAAACAGTCTCGTTTGCAGTTTCCGTTACTTCCTTAGTGAGGACTTTAATAATGTCGAAATTCGTAAATGGTTTGAAGCGTTTTGTTCGTGAAGAAGAAGCACCAACAATGGTTGAATACGGCCTATTGGTCGTTGTCATCGCATTGGTCGTTGTAGTTGGTGCTACGACTTTGGGTGGCGCGATCAATACTATGTTTGGCACAACGGCTACCGGCGTCGTTAACAATCCAACAGGCAACTAGTCAAACGGGTTTGAAGTAATCTTCCTCCAAGGGATCGCATGCGATCCCTTGGAGAGTCGATTTCTTTGAATCAGCAATCGTCGCGTGGAAATTGTTAACAAGGGGGGAAGCTGTGCGTATTTTCTTGCGTCGCTTTGTTTGCGGTTGGAGCACATTTTTGCGCAGTGATTCCGCCCCTACGGTAGTAGAGTACGCGTTATTGGTTGTTGCTATCGTGTTGGTTGTTGTAGTTGGCGCCGCGCTATTAGGGGCGAGTGTGTCGGGGGTTCTAGTGCGTGCGAGTACCTGGTTTTAATGTCTTCGTTGCACGGGCTTGTTTTACTCTCGCGTCAGAAAAATTCAGGGAGGCATAAGGGATTGAGATGAGTACAGTCATACCTATTGTTGTTGTTGGGACGGGGATGGTCGTTGCGTCAATTACGGACGTGCAAAAGTTCAAGGTCTACAACAACTTGACCTTTCCAATTTTTTTCGCCGGATTGTTGTTTGGGATCGTTCAGGCAGGATGGGGCGGTTTCGGTACTGCTTTGGCTGGTGCCGCGATTGGTTTTGGGATCCTCTTCATCCCTTATTTGATGGGTGGAGTTGGTGCTGGAGATGTGAAGTTCGTGATGGCAATGGGCAGTTGGATTGGACCTGGCCTGTTACTACCCGCCATCATCGTGGTTGTATTGCCATTGCTGGTTACTATTTTCTCCTGATCGCTCGCCAACAAGGAATGCCTGCGATGTGGCACAACCTCCAACTGATGTTTTTACGACTTAGTTGTTTTGGTCGGAATTTAGCTTTGAATGACCAATTTGAATCGGTGCAGTCCGCTGCATTGGATACGAATTCTCAAAATCGAGGTCGGCTGATTCCATTTAGCGCTATGATGTCAATTGGTATTGTTGTTGTTTTTGCGATCACTTGGTGCGTTGGAAAATTTGGAAATTGATTTTGTTTTTTGGCGGTCGCCCGGTTAACTATTGAGACCGGGTTGAAGCGTCGCGAACTAGTAAGGCGGTATGGCGATGAGTTTTCGAACGATTATAGTAGGGATCATTGCAGCGGTTTGCGGGACGTTTGCGACCGCAGGTATGATGATTTTGTACAAACCAGCAAGCGAGGTAGCTGCTAAGCCAACGGTATCTTTGTTAGTAGCCAAAGTCGACTTGGAGTTGGGCCAACAAATTTCTGAAAACATGGTTTCCTCAATCGAGTGGTTTTCACCGACGATTCCGCCTCACGCCGTAATGGCACTAGACGGCGTTGTTGGAAAATACGTTGTCAACCCCATAAACGCTGGTGAAACGATACTTGATCGCAAGATTGGCGACACGCCCTCGAAACTACAGTGCATTGACGGCATGCGGGCGTTCGCGATTGAAGTCAAATCGGTGTCCACTTCCGTTGGCCAAAATCTTGTCCCTGGAAATCGCGTCGACATTATTTGGCAAACCAGCCAGCAATTGAATAGCGAAATCGATCCGATTGCCATTCGTTTGTTGCAAAATGTAAAGATATTGGATGTCAGCGAGGTAAAATCAAGTGAGCGATCGATCACACTGGAAGTCAAGCCGAAAATGGACGAAGACCTGCTGTACGCTCAAAAGGTTGGTACCCTGGCCTTGTCGTTGCGAAATCCAAACGATGCAGAAGGAGTTGAACCGATCGAAAGCGTTAATTTGCGAAGTATGATCGCCGAGCGTGAAGCTGACTTGCTCGCCAAAAAAGAAGCCGAAAAGAAACCTCAACCACCCACGGAATGGGAGAACCTTATAAGCACCTTCGCCAGCCGAATGGACAAAATCGAACTGCAGATGACGCAACCGGTCACAGCCACGAAAGCCGAGCCAAGGACTGCATTCGAAAAAATTGAAAAAGGCATGCGGGCGATCACAATTCTCACACCAGATGAATCATTTGGTGTCGCCGGTCTTTTGGAACCAGGAGATCGTGTCGATTTGCATTTCACTTTAGCCGGCAAGTCAGATGTGACCGCTGAGGCATTGCGGCTCGCGGGGAAAAAGATTGCTCCCGTGACGACTCTGATAGAAAACTTGGAGGTCTTGGCGGTTGATTCACAACTTTACACACTTGAACAAGGCGACGAGAAGAAAATGTCGCGATCGGTCACGCTGATCATTCTCGACTCAATGCAACAGGAAATCACGCGGGCCGAAAAACTTGGCAACTTGACGTTAACCCTACGTGGCCAAGCAGATCGAGATTCTGGGCCAGCCAGAACAGTAACTACAATCGATGAATTCCTAGCAGAAAATATCCCTGACAGCATTGAACAACGGATTGAATCGACGCCCACCATTCGAACGTATCGCGGACAAACGGTAAATGAAATCCCGTTCGCCAAATCGAAAACGTATTGAAACCGAATAATCCCGCCGTCTAAATCATCTTCTTTCTGTCTATTGCCAATCTTCCCAAAAAAAAGATGAGAATGCAAATGCTATGGAAAAGCAATAAGAAACCGAAAAGCGCTGACAAAAAGTTCAACCGCTTTCACGGTGACCTTGCCGATGCAATAAGCGGCGCAGGTGCTTTAGATGTCGATCATCAAACGGCAAACTCTTTGGAACCAGAGGAAGTACCCGCCGTTGAAGGGGCCAAATCAATCTCCGAAGCGGCAGCAGCAAGTGAAGACTCAATTGCGGACACTGAGCTTCAGTATCTGAAAGACGAAATTCACCTACGTGTTGTCAACAAAGTCGATTTGACGACGATCGGCAAGATGCGCGACGAAGATTTACGCGCAGAAATTCGCCGCCATGCCGAATTCACACTCTCGGAATCAGCTACCTTTTTGACTACCGAGCAAAAGGAACAACTCGTAACGGACGTTATTGATGAGACCTTTGGCCTAGGGCCATTGGAACCGATTATGCGGGACGACTCGGTTACTGACATCATGATCAATGGCGCGAAACAAGTTTACATTGAGCGAAACGGACGGTTGCAACTCTCAAAAGTCAAATTCGCGAATGATGCGCACGTAGTTCGCATCGTGCAGAGAATTGCGGGTGCTGTCGGACGCCGAATCGATGAAACCAGTCCAATGGTGGATGCGAGGCTCAAGGACGGAAGCCGGATTAATGCAGTGATTCCTCCGCTGGCTCTCGACGGCCCCTTGGTCTCCATTCGCCGATTTGGTTCCAAACCGCTTCGCGCCGAGAATTTGATGAAAAATGGCTCGATCACACCTGAAATGGTTGAGTTTATGCAGGCCTGTGTTCAAGGTCGATTGAACATCTTGATTTCTGGTGGAACCGGTAGCGGCAAAACAACACTCTTGAACATCCTCAGCCGATCGATCAATGACTACGAACGAGTTGCAACTATCGAAGATGCGGCCGAATTGCAATTACAACAGAGTCACGTAATCCGAATGGAAACACGTCCGCCCAATATCGAAGGTGAGGGTGAAGTCAATACTCGCGACCTGGTAAAAAATGCACTGCGGATGCGTCCGGACAGAATTATCATCGGCGAATGCCGCGGGCCCGAAGCATTGGACATGTTGCAAGCGATGAATACGGGCCATGATGGCAGTTTGACGACGGTTCACGCAAATACCCCACGCGACGCACTGATGCGGCTAGAAATGATGGTTGGTATGACAGGAGTTGATATTCCAATTTGGACCATTCGTCGCCAGATCGCTTCGGCAATCAATATTGTGGTTCAGGCCGTTCGATTGACCGGAGGCGTTCGAAAAGTTGTTGCCATTTCAGAAATCACGGGCATGGAAGGTGATATTATTTCGATGCATGACATCTTTCGGTTTCAACAAACGGGACTGGACGGGAATGGCATTGCCGTTGGTTATTTCGAATCGACCGGAGTTCGACCGCAATGCGCCAGTCGCTTGGAGTCCTGCGGAATGAAGTTGGATTTGGCAGCGTTTGAGAAACAACAATTGCAGACGCAGCAAGGATAAATTCATGTTCGGCTTGTTTGTTGGCATCTCGGTGTTCTTGGGCGTGTTTCTGGGCATTTTGACCGTTAATCTTGTACTTACCGATTTGTTCAAACAAGATCGCTCGGAACAACTGAAATCGCTTGAGGTCGAATTGCGGTTGCAAATGCGTGAACATGCAAGGAAGGTTTCGCAACAACAAGACCTCAATTCGATTGAATTCGCCGATCCAAATCGGCAATTTTCGTTGCTTGACTGGTTTCGAAATTTCCGAAAATCAATCGATCAAGCGGGATTAAAAACAGACCCACAACTGCTCGGTTTTTTTGGGCTGGCAGGTGGAGCATTGGTCGGAGTGCTTCTATATTTTACTACAAATAGTTTGGTGCTTGCGATCGCCGCTATGGCAATGGGAGCCGCGCTGCCAATTTTGTATATACTGCAAAAGCGCAATCAAAGGATGAACCTACTAACGGAACAGCTTCCCGATGCTTTGGAATTAATGGCTCGTGTATTGCGAGCCGGCCAGACGATAACACAAGCGATGAATGGAGTCGCCGACGAATTTCCAGAACCCATTGGAACTGAGTTTGGATTTTGTTTTGAACAACAAAATCTAGGTCTGGCACTTGAGGTAGCCATGAAAAACATGGTTGAGCGTACAGGTGTGATCGAAATCAAAATATTAGTGATGGGTATTTCGATTCAGCGACAGGCAGGTGGTAACCTCGCCGAACTTCTGGACAAGCTTTCAAAAGTCATGCGAGAGCGACAAACCCTGAAGGGAACAGTTCAGTCGTTAACAGCAGAAGGTCGAATGCAAGCAGCTTTCTTAATAGGATTGCCGTTTCTTGCCTGGATCGCAATGTTCTTTTTGAATCGAACTTACGCGATGAAGCTACTTGACCATCCTCCACTTATCTTTTCGACGTTAGGTTTGATGGCTATTGGAGTCCTTTGGATTCGAAAGATTATTAATTTTGATTATTAGATCCGTGGGCGGTTTGGGTGGCGAACAGTTTTTTTATGAGTAGGATTTATTAACGTGTTGCCGATTTATTTGATTGCTGTCGCGGTCGTTGGCCTGTGCTTGATTGTGTTCTTGGTAGTCTTCCGTGCACCGTCGTCTGCCACAACAAACGGGGAAGGATCGCCAGCAGTTGTTGGTGCCGTTCGGCAGGTTGCGGCAAAGGAACAAGACCAACAAGCTGAAAAACTACGGGAACGATTGATCCATGCTGGATTGTATAAACAAAACTCGCCGTCCTTCTATTATCTAACACAACTCACGATCGCGGCTATTCCGTTGATGATGTGTATGATCGGATATCGGCTTGGGCTTGTTACTTTTCAAGTCGCTGGCTTGGTTGGTCTAATTTTCGGGATTTTGGGAGTCGTCGCTCCTGGTCTTTGGCTTGACTATAAGAAAGCCAGCCGGCAGACAAGTATTCGACGGTCGATACCTGACGCATTGGATATTATCACCATTTGTGTCGAAGCAGGATTGAGCTTGAACTCAGCTATCGTTCGCGTCTCAAAAGACCTTTCAGCAACTTATCCAATGTTAGCCACCGAACTGATTATTGTTCACCGGCAAATTCAGATGGGAAAGACGGCCGGTGATGCCTTACGCAGTTTTGCTGAACGATTTGACCTCGCGGAATTGAGAGCCTTGTCATCTGTTGTCGCCCAATCCGAAAAATTTGGGGCCAGTATCGCCAATGCACTTCGAACTCACGGTGAAACAATGAGAACCAAACGCATGCAAAAAGCCCATGAAAAGGCCCAAAAGGCCGCAGTTTATATTTTGCTGCCAACAGTTTTGTGTATTTTCCCGGCATTGTTTGTTGTGATTCTGGGGCCAGCCGCGTATGATATTCAAGAGATGATGAAGAACATGGGTCAGTAGCCACTCTCCAAACTTCCACCCGAGACGACAATGACCTTTCCAGAAATCAATCCCAGACTGTACGTCAAACAGAGTTTTGGCAGTTTCGGATTTGCTGCAGAAAAAATAATCGTTGGAAAAAGTAATCGCTTGCCTAGCCGTATTGGGCGGCGGCGCGCCGGTGTCGCCATGTTGGAACTGGCGATCGTTCTTCCTATTTTCCTATTGCTGCTGCTTGGCATTATTGAAATGGGGCGCGTGATGATGCTCAATCAAATCACGACCAACTCTGCTCGTGAGGGTGCCCGACTGGCGGTTGTGCCCGGTGCGACACAGGCTCGAGTGTTGGCTGCCGTCAACAGCTATTTAGATGCTGGAGGCGTCAGTGCGATAAGAAGAGTCGTTAGCGTGCGAAACAGTAGTGGTAGCGAGGTTTCCGTGGAACAAATCCCATCCAAAACTCCAGTAACGATTTTGGTTCAAGTTCCGTATTCAAACAACACTTGGGGAATCACAACGATCATGGGTGGTAGGACATTGAACAGCCGTTCCACGATGAGACGTGAATAGCGATTTGATATCACTGCGACATAAATTCCGTTCGCAAAGGACCATGAAATGAATTGTTCGATTAACGTCAATTGCCCGCGAATATTCAAAAAAGTGAGTCGCAAAACAAATGTTCGCAGTGGCAAGATATTAGTTATAACGGCTCTCGTCCTGACAGTCGTTCTTGGAATGGCTGCTTTAGCGGTCGACATTGGTATCATCGCGATGACGAGAACCCAGCTGCAGGCGGCGTCCGATTCGGGAAGTCTCGCAGCCGGATCTCAATTGCTTTCAGGGCTCGGTGCTGGTGCCTACCGCACACCAACGCAAGTCGTTACTGTCGGTCAACAACAAGCCCAGGCTTTTGTGGCATTTCATCCTGCTGCCGAAGTCGCTTCGCTTTCAATCGAACCCACTCGGGACACACAGTTCGGCAAAGCGAGCCTCAATGTGAAAACTGGAAGCTGGAATTTCACTTGGGGATCAACACCTTACAATGCTGTCAGCGTGACAACGCTTCGCAGCTCCACCGGAACCTCAGCTAGCGATGGTCCATTGCCACTCGTCTTCGCCAGAGCATTGGGACGTAATACAGCAAACGTAACCGCAGAATCGGTCGCAGTAATCATGCCTGCCTCTGGAATTCGTATTCTACCCGGAACAGGATTAAGTTCCGGCCTTAGCCCCTTCGCGTTTGCACAAGAACGCTGGCTAAAATACTGGCGTGCTCGAGATTATTTTGTCAGCCATGGCTTTACGGAAGCCAACCTAACTCAATCCGCAAATGGGCATCTGATCACTGACCCGTCGGATCTTGATGGATTGGGGCAACCAAGGCCGTTGTTTTACGAGAAATTGGTTATTGGTAACAGAGTGACTTACCGGAGGCTTTTCGGCGATCTGTATTCTTACATTGATGCCGACCGCCAAGACGACAAAAACATCGTTCAAAGTCCAGATGGCATTTTAGAGATGAACATTTATCCTATCAACTCGTCGGCTGGAAATTTTGGCACCGTAAATATTGGCAACGACTCCAATTCAACCGCAGTCTTGGGTGACCAAATCGAAAATGGCCTGAGCGAAAAATATTTGGCAGGATACGCTGGCAATCAAATAAATCCCACGGCGGATAATCCGCTAATTCTGGAGGGCGACACCGGCATTAGCGCTGGAATTGAGGCATCTTTGGAGGAGATTATCGGCCAAACACGATCCATCGTGCTGTACTCAACGGTACAAAATCCAGGCAACACCGCGAAATATACGATCGTTGACATGGCTGGGATTAGGTTTATGAGTGTTGATCTACACGGAAATTTGAAGACTCTAATTATTCAACCTGAATCGGTTAGCGATGCTGCGGGCATACCTGATTACGACGAAGTAATTGGGACAACGACTTCGTTCTTTACACCACTGATTTTGGCACGATAGTCCTTACTTACCCGTTGTCTGCGGTGCCAAGTGATGAATGGTGTTGTGAATCTTGTTTTGGAATGCATGGCCTTCGGCGTCTTTCAAAACATAAACGATTTCCATACACCACGTGGGTGCTAAGTCCGCGACATCCAGCACAACAGTTTTTTGATTCTCCAAGAGCGTGGCGTTCGTGACCTGTAGCGCGTGTTGATCGTAATGTTCGGAGCCGTAGTTTGCGGTTCGCTTCAATCCCCAGACTCGAATCGCATAGTTTTTGGGGTTGTTCGCCGACTCCACATCAATCGGATCGGTAAAGGTCAGAGTGATTTTCCCTTCCGTCACCTGCAGTCCCACAGGCAGGTTCATGGGGCCACCATCATAACGAACGCGATAAAATCCGCCAGGTTGCTCTTGGGTCGAACTCCAGGCAAACATGCCGCAACAATACAGTTGGCCATCCAGCGGACTAAATCGACCGCGCATGATTCCAGTTGGAAAGGACGGCAAATCAAATGCACACATTCCGCCTTGCATTTGACCGTCGACTTCTTCGTGCGGCACAACATAAATTTTTCCGTAACCATAGGAAAAGTTCAGCAAGGCGCCGTTGAGTGCACTCCAACGCTCGCTATCCACCCACAGCAACTCTGCCGGCGAGCGATCAAACGCATTGGTGATCCAACACAGCGGTGGCTCCATCGCTTCGTCAGATGAATCCGTCACATCATGGTAGCCGAACATGTTGCCATAAAAGCCGCCGTCGCGCACCCAGTTGATTCTGTTTTTCGGATTCCAATGGCCTTCCTGATCCGTTACTACAAACGAACCGTCAGGATTCAAGCACACGCCGTTCGCCGCCCGAAATCCGTTCGCGATAATGTCGGTTTTCTTCCCGTCGGCAGAAATCTTGAGCAGC
>JAHEAM010000476.1 GCA_024642765.1 Planctomycetaceae bacterium | reverse complement strand
CTCTCCGCCAGCGTGATCAATAAGATTGCGGCCGGGGAAGTGATTGAACGCCCCGCCAGCGTGATCAAGGAACTCCTTGAAAACTCTATCGACGCCGGTGCTGATCGAATCGAAATCGCTGTCGAAAACGGCGGGTTGGACCTGATGCGAGTCACTGATAACGGCTCGGGCATTTCGCACGACGACATGCTGCTGGCCGTCACCAGTCACGCGACGAGCAAGATCGAATCGGCTGAAGACCTTTTCCGCGTCGGTACGTTTGGTTTTCGCGGTGAGGCATTGGCGTCAATCGCAGAGATCAGTGAGTTCACCCTGAAGTCTAAAACGACGGACCAAGAAAGCGCCTACGAGCTCATTGTGCACGGTGGCCGAACACAACCGATCGAGCCCAGTGGTGGACCTGTTGGAACGACTATTACCGTCGAAAATATTTTTTTTAACACGCCGGTGCGGCGAAAATTCATGCGCACCGCGCAAACCGAGATGGGACACATCTCCGAAGCCTTCACACGCGTCGCACTGGCCAATCCGAATTGCCATTTGACGTTAATCCACAACGGCAAAACACAATTTCAACTCGCGCCAACCGACGACTGGTCCGTTCGCATCGGCGATTTCTTCGGGCCTGAAATTGGTGAAGCGTTGATCCCCGTCACGAGCACGAACGAAGGTGTGACGCTTTCGGGGTTTGTAGTCGATCCGCAGGTCACTCGTTCGCACAATCGCATGCAGTACCTATTCTTAAACGGTCGTTATATTCGCGATCGCTCGCTGCAGCATGCACTCACTGAGGCCTATCGCGGCCTGATTATGACCGGCAGGTTTCCGTTGTGTTTCTTGCGTTTGGAAATGCCTTATGACTCGGTTGACGTCAATGTCCACCCCGCTAAGCTCGAAGTTCGATTCCAAGACGGCGGACGTATCTACAGCCAACTGTTGGGCACCCTGCGCAACAAATTCCTGACCACCGACTTAACCGCCAAGGGCCAAATCTCAAATCCACAATCGTCGGCGCTTCGTGGTATTCCAGGCGCAGTAGCACCGCCCCTACCCTACCCTGACGAACGAAACCCGTTTTCACTGCGATCGCAACAAACCGAATCGCAAGCCAAATTCGATTTCCCACGCCCCACTCAAACACGCAACTGGGTCGACGCGCCTTTCGGACGTTCGTCAGGACCTAGCACTCAGCCAAACAGTCTGCCAGCGCGAGGTTTCGATGACCTCGGGCCGCGATCCAGTATTGCAAACTCCAACGTCGATTCTGGCCAGACGACCGCTCACGCACCGATACATTTTCATGCGGGACATGAACAAGTCCCTGCTCCTAATCGCACCATGGCAATGCAGGTTCAGAACACTTATTTGATCACCGAAACGGACGAAGGAATGGTGATCATCGACCAACACGCGTTACACGAACGTGTGTTGTACGAGCAACTCAAAAACAAAATTTTCGGCGGCAAACTGGAAACGCAACGCCTTCTTGTCCCCGAGCCCGTCACACTTCCGCCGGCGGAAGTCGCTATCGTTCTCGAGAAAAAAGAAACTCTCGCGACGATTGGGATTATTATCGAGGCGTTCGGTGGCGACACGGTTCTCATTTCGTCTTACCCTGCGATGTTGGCCAATCACAATCCAGCCGAAATGCTCCGCAGCGTGATCGACAAACTGGCGACCGACGGTTCGTCGTTGGGCCCTGAAGACTTGCTCGATGAATTGCTGCACATGATTGCTTGCAAGGCAGCGATCAAGGCTGGGGATCGCTTGTCCCGTGAGGAGATCCAAGACCTCATTGCCTTCCGCGATCTGTGTCACGACGCACACCATTGCCCACATGGCCGACCCACTGCGCTCGTTTTCTCCCGCGAAGAACTCGACAAACGCTTCAAACGAATTTAGGTTTTGCCGCGCCGAAATCGCGAGTTTGATTTCATAGGGTACGTGTGAGCGGACCGATTTTTTTATCACAAATACGCCGACGATAAAAACACCGACGGTAAGTGCCATGAAAAACGCCAAGGGCGTTTCCCCTTGGCGTTTTTGCAAATCTCGTTTGGATTCATGAAAGAACTATTCGTGTCCTTCTTCACCATCCTCTTTTTCCAACTTCACTTCATGGCCCATGTCGTTGAGAAGCTTCTCAATCGTTTTGTCGACCTCAGGACCGCCATGGCCTTTGTAATGGATCACACCCTCAGCATCGAGGATGTACAGCGTCGGCCAGCCTTTGACATTCCAGCGTTTCGAGATGGGTCCACCTGTCCCCTCCGGTCCGTTCCAAAAACTGCGCCAACTGATATTTTCTTCCGTAATTCTCTTTTTCAACTCGTCTCGGTCATCATCACTGTTGATACCAATAATCACAAAAGGCTTGCCATCGAGTTGTTTTACGAGCGACCGCTCGTGTGGGTACATTGCCCGGCACGGTGGTCACCAATCACCCCAAAAGTCTAGCAACACGACCTTGCCGCGATACTCGGAAAGTTTGAAGGCCACGCCTTCGATGTCTTCGGCTTCGATATCAGGAGCGGTTTTTCCAACTCGCAAGTTGTCCAATTCAAAGAGAGCCGATTCAGCCTTTTCGCCTGCTGTCGAGGTGCCAATCGCGACGGATGCGTAGTCGTTGACGACTTTTCGGAAAAGCTCGGCGGTTTCTTCTTCACCTATCTCGCGTGTCTTAACGTATTCCTCATTTGGAACACGACCTGGATTCTCTTTCACAGATTCTTTCATGCTGTTTAAATTCGTAAGGTACTCGGCCATACCCAAGGTCCCTGCACCCGCCACGTCTTTATGCGACGAGTTCATCATTAGTTTTAGCCGTGATTCCGTTTCCTCACCGGGGAGACCAAAAACGAGTGGCTGATAGAGCTCAACCAGCGCGGGTGAGTCTGAATATTTCTCAAACAACAATTTCATTGCTTTATCTGCGTCTTCACCTCGCGTTCGCGAAGCAATAAACGCGTAGGCCGCACCCAAGTCATTTGCGTTCGAACGAACTTCGATCAATCGATTGATGTGAGCTGTGTAAGTTTCAGGCTTTGGGAACTTATCTCGCATCTGGAGTTTCTCGGCCTTGTTGGCTGCGTTATAGGCAGTCATAAAGGCCTCACGTTCGTCGTCCATTACTTTCTTCACTCGGGCGACTTCAGCCGTAACGTCGACGGTCGCGAGATCAATGTCCTTCGCCCATTCAGGAAGCGAAGGAGTATCTGCAACGGGTGCCTCAGGTGTTTCAGCCTTTGCCTCCTGGGCGACTTGAGTATCCTTCGCCGCGTCGGCGTTTTTCAAATTGCCCTTGTCAGAAGCAACTTCACTTGCAGAATTTTTTGGTTCAACTTTAGTCGTGGGGGCATTTGTCCCCTTGGTTGGGTCCGCGGTCTTTGTGCTGTCACATGCGGCAATTAGCACCACTGTGCACAGCGA
>JAHEAM010000051.1 GCA_024642765.1 Planctomycetaceae bacterium | reverse complement strand
AGTCCTTGTCGCGTTCTTCAATTACAGCTTTGGTTGGCACATTGCAAAACAACGCAATTTTTTCGCGATCACTTTGCGGCAATTCACGTTCGGTTCGGCAAATTAAAATATCCGGCTGGATACCAATTTGCCGGAGCTGTCCGACAGAGTGCTGAGTAGGCTTCGTTTTCAGCTCTGCGGCGGCCTTCAAATAGGGAACGAGCGTAAGATGAATGTAAAGGCAATTTTCTTTGCCTACGTCGAGTGAAAATTGGCGGATCGCCTCCAAGAATGGTTGGCTTTCGATATCACCCACTGTTCCACCGATTTCAGTGATTACGACATCGACAGAATCGTCTGCAATTCGCGCGATGCAGGCCTTGATTTCATTTGTGATGTGAGGAATCACTTGAACTGTTTGACCGAGGAATTCGCCGCGACGTTCTTTTTCGATGACCTTCAAATAGATTTGGCCCGTTGTGTAATTTGATTGGCGAGTGAGTGGGCTGTTGGTAAATCGTTCGTAATGGCCTAGATCCAAATCGGTTTCGCTACCGTCGTCAAGAACATAGACTTCTCCATGTTGAAACGGACTCATCGTGCCGGGATCAACGTTAATGTATGGATCGAGTTTTTGCAGTTTGACGCGCAACCCTCGTCGCTCGAGCAACATTCCCACCGATGCACTTGTCAGGCCCTTCCCTAAGGAACTGACAACGCCTCCTGTCACAAAAATATGCTTTGTCATCCTGAATATCCTCGATTACGTTGCTAGATTTGTCCGACCGAAACGATAATCAAGGCGAGAGTATTGGATCGAAAACTCTGAAAGATGGCCTGAGTCGTTATCGTTTTATCCCAGCCAATTGAAGGGATGGTCGATTCTAACAATTCGTGCAGCGATTGACAAACGCCTCGTAATCGGCGGCTGTGTCGATGCCTTTGGCCGCGTATTCGGCAGTGGAAACGACTATTTCGAATCCATTTTCCAGCACACGCAATTGCTCTAGTGACTCGGCTTGCTCCAACATGGTCGGCGCAAGCTTTGGAAATTGCAACAAGAATTCGCGACGGTAAACGTAGATGCCCACGTGCTGCCAAAACATTGCCCTAAAGTTTGCCGAAGGGTTACGAAGGAATGGAATCGGGCTGCGGCTAAAATAGAGGGCTCGCTGGGCAGCAGTCATCACGAGCTTGACGCATGCTGGGTCGGCCAGTTTTTCGTTGTCGTATAGCGGCACCGCAACTGTTGCGACCTGAGCACTTGGACTCGAGCGCAACAAATTTACAGCGGCGTCCACACTACTCGCTTCGATTTCAGGCTCGTCACCTTGAATATTGACGACGATGTCATACTCAGGATATAACGCCGAAACTTCTGCAACTCGATCCGTACCCGAAACATGATTCATGTCCGTCAATTGAACTTCGCCTCCAAAGGCTTGCACAACGTCAAAAATCTTCTCTGAATCCGTTGCAACAATTAGTCGATCGGCCGATTTGCAACGACTGGCAGCGCGATGCGTATGCTCGATCAGGGGTTTGCCCGTTCGATTCAGCAACATCTTGTTTGGAAGCCGAGTTGATGCCAGACGAGCGGGGATGACAATCAGCGTCTTCATTGATTTTCCTTTGCCTTCGTGATCGTCACGACGCACTGCTCGTCAAACAAATGGCGATTTGGTTGTTGCACGACAACAGTTCTTTCTTTTGGACCAACCACTTGGAATTCGACGATCAAGTCGGGGTTCGGAAGCGCGGCGGCAATAATTTCGGCCCATTCAATCACAACAATCCCTGGAATCTCGAGCGTCTCATCGATTCCCATTTCGTCGACTTCGGACAGTTCTTTGACTCGATAGGCATCAACATGCAGCATCGGAAACCTACCGCTATAGGGAATCGCTAATGTAAAGGTCGGACTGCTTAACTCTTCGGCTATACCTATCCCAGCAGCAATGCCCTTGGCAAATACCGTTTTGCCGGCACCTAATGTGCCATGCAGGAAGATCAAAACTGGTGGAGAAAGTCGCTCACCGATCGCCGTCGATAACGCCAGCATCTGCTCGTGGGATTGGATTGTCACCCTCATATTCGCTTGGGGCCTCATGTCGCTGATTTGGATAGGCATTTAGTGTTCGTAACCACGAATTTCGACGGGCAGCATATCTCCTCGTTCAGTTCTGAGGACCAAACCTTCCTTTTTAACAAATTGTCCGATTGGAAACAGTGACGCTGCCAAATCACTTGTTTGGATTTCAGTCCAGGTCTGGGGCGGGATTGCTAGAAGTAATTCAAAGTCTTCGCCGTCATACAGCGCGTGCTCAAGTGGAGTGTGACCACTCGTTCGCGCAAGGATAAAAGCATCTTCGGATATCGGGATTTTGTGCGACTCAAGGACGGCTCCGCAATTGCTGGCCTCTGTGATTGCGGCCAGGTCGACTGTTAACGAGTCACTTATGTCAGTAGCAGCATGGATTTTGAATCGGCTGCTAAGCCGCTGGGCCAAATCGCAGCGAGGTTCAAAACTTAGGTGGTGGTGCAGAAGACTGCCTCCGAGCCTGCCTGTCACAGCCAGGATATCGCCTGGCATTGCGCCGCCAATAAACCAAGGTTCATTGGGTGCCGCTCCGATAATCGTGCTCCCAATGACGAGTTTGCCATCCCATCGATTGGTATCACCGCCAACAATCGAAACAGCAAAACGGTTGGCGATTTCAATACACCCGGACATCAACTCTTCCGTATCGGACAACGAAAACGATTTTGGCAGGGTAAGCTGAATGGTTGCATATCGCGGAGTCGCTCCCATGGCGGCGATATCGCTGAGACTTACAGCAATCGCCTTTCTGCCGATCAACGCCAAACAAATCTCTGCAGAAACAAAATGCACGCCTTCCGAAAGCGTGTCCGTGGTAACTACGATACGCTGATCAAAGTTCTTCAACACAGCGCAGTCATCTCCAACCCCTACGCCCCCCTCTGGGGGTGGGACCATGCTTGAGAGCTTTTTATGCCATTCAAATTCGAACTTTTCCATATTAGGACTTTTGATCGATTGATTTCTAGAAAAGTCTTTTTGCAGCAAATCCACCAAATTTGTCGCTTAATCAGGTAAATTCGCGAGAAATCGAGGAAACTTATTGGAAAAAAGAAAAATAAACTGATCAACTAGTGCATCGATTAGGCAGTTAAAGTAAGATTTAAGGGTGCATTGAACTGCACACAACAATTTTTTCCTACACAAAACTTCTTGCCTCTGACCAACTTTGTTTAAGGGCCACCAATGAAATTCCCAAGATACATTTTTAGTATTGTACTTTTATCAATGCTCACAATGTCGGCATCAATGACCACTTCCGCTTCTGCCCAAAATATCTATTGGATTGGCGCTTCTGGGCCATCATGGAACAACGGCGCTCCTGGAGGAAACTGGAATTTGTCAAACGGCAGTCCTTTAGCTTTTGATACGTTTCCAGGTTATTACGTGGGGGGATTGCCAGATTATCGCAATGTAAATGTTTTTATTGGTAACAATTCAGGTTATTCAGGTGCTAATCCAATTCCTTTTGGCGTTGGGGTAAATGCTGACGTGCCTGCATTGACTCAAATTGGTTCGTTGACGGTTGGAAACTCAACTACTGGCTCAACATTGAATATTACCAATGGCGGGCTCAACCTTAACAACACAGGCAATGTCAATTTGTTCGGTGCGCTAAACGTTGTAGCCGGAACGTTGGAAAACGTGAATGTCCTAACGGTCAACTCTTCTTCAGCTGCAATCTTGAATAAGTATTCGAAAATCGCAACTATCAACTCCACTTCTAGTTCGATTGTTCATGTGGGTGACACAGTTGATGTCGGTGCTGTTAACGGTGGAACACTCAGTTTGAATGCGGCGGGTGTGATGAGTGGGGACTCAGTGAATAGTAACCTATCGTTGAGCAACATGGTCAACGTCTCTCGCAACGGAGGAACTTTTGACGTCGCCAATTTGACTTTGTCGTCAACTACATTGGACTTACTCGGAACTGATTCAATCTCCGGAAATGTTACGCTAACCGGGATCTCGTCGATTTCCGCTGGTGACAGCGCTTTGGTCCTTAACAACTTGAATCTTTCGGGCTCGGCAGACCAATTTACTTACTCCCAACAATTAGACGACCTCGATGGTTTCACGGTGGCAGGAAATATCTCAATTGCGGCTGGTTCAAGCATCAACTTTCTTTTTGACGCTAATACGGTTCTTAATGTCAATGATTGGGCATTGCGATGGAGTGGTAACAATCAGGCGGCTGCTCAAGCATTTATCAATTCGGGAGCTTTCACTAGCAACTTGACCTTAGGTGTTTTCTTTGACGGCACAGATACACTGATCACTGCTGTTCCTGAGCCCGGAACTTTTGGGGTCATTTTTGGCCTCGGTCTAGCGTTTGTTGGTACCCGACGTCGTCGGTCCATTAAATGACACTTTGGCGATAAGCCCAATTTAGCAAACAGAAGGCTACCCGTTCGGGTAGCCTTTTTTCTTTCCCTCCCACTTCCTCGACAAAGTGCAAGACCGTTTTTGCAGGTGATCTGGGCTGACTTTAACGGTCCTGCAATTTGGTGCGAAAGCGAAGTAGTCTAACTTCGTTGGAATTCCGTATCAAAATAAGGTTCGATTCCGGTTTCCACCGATGAACTAGAACGTCGGCACACCATGAATTTTCGAAACGAAATTTCCAAATAGCAATTCATTGGTGGTCTCCACAGGTGTCAGATGAAGAAAAGGATGTTTTCATTGTCTATGTCAGCTAGCATTTTCGCCTTGGTCGGCGTGCTTGGTTTGTCGATCGACAGCCTCTTCGGCAGCGGCCTTTTCAAAACCATTAGTAATGAGCCAGCGTTCATTCTGAGCCGATCGCCTGAGACGTCGACATCTGATTTTATTCTGCCAAACTCAACAAAATTGGCGAGTACACAGGCATATAAATCAAACGCTTCAAGAATAGAATTCGTTCAGGTCAGCAACCGCCCAAAAGTTGCTGCATTTTGGGGCCCCATGCTTCAAGAGAAAACACCAGCCATAGAAAGTTCCAACTTCGTTTCAGTACAACTAGCAAGTAGCGAAATACTGCCATTTCTCGATAACCAGGACGAAGAGCCAGCAAAAGACAATCAACACGGCAAGCTGTTTGACCAAGTGTTGGCGTCTTTCGATTTTTCAGACTCGGAATCATCGACCCTAGGCTTCATTCGGAAGTCAGCCGAAAATTCCGTGATCGCAACGGATGAAGAAGTTCTAAATTTGATTCCACATAACGTTGCTCAAACCCCTTCGTTGCACGGTCAAATTCCCCTGCCCAATGCGAACCCAAGCCCGACAGCAACGAGTGCTCGAACTAAAATTTTGAGCCCAATGCCGTTTGAACCCCTATTGCCCGTTACGGAAAAACCCCAAGCCGAATCCGCGACCGAATCAACCAAACCAGAAATTAATAATCCGTTGGTTTCGGCGCCAAAACCCGAACCCATTATTTTCGTTCCACGAACGATTTTGAAGCGAATTGAACGAATTGGAAACGCAGCCGTTAGCCGTACTTGGGCCGAATCAACACAAAACAATCTCGAATCACTTCGGCTTGTTACCGATCTAGCCGATCCACAAATGGCGCTCGCGCTAACAAACCTAAAAGGTCAAATTGCCGTTTCGGAAGAAGTCGCCGAAGCAGCTATACGCGCTGAAAAGTTTGAAATCGCTGCAGAACTATTGCGATCACGGTATGAACTCACCCAAATAACGGATGTCTGGCAGGCAACTCTAATTCTAGCCCAATCGCAAGGAACCCAAGATTCGAAGCTTAAGACCGATGCATCTTCACGCCCATTTCATTTTGCCTCGCATTCTCGTTTGGTGCTGCCAGATCTTGGGCAACAATGGAACGATTATCTCCTGTTTGAAAATTTGAATGCTGCGTATTCCAATGGTGACGGGACGGCCAACATTACGAGAGCGGCGCGAGCCACACTTGCGAGGATTAGTTCTCCAGTGCTTTCGAAAGCGCAGCGCGCCGTCTTGCAGCAAAACATCCCAGATGCAACCTTGGAGCATTTGGCCACTGCCGCCCAAACGCCATATGACATCAACGGCTTGCTGAAGCAAATGGATTCTTTCAAAGTAACCAAATCGGGCTATGCTGCATCACAAATCGCAAACGAATACCAAAATTTGCTGTGGCATGTGAACGACCAATCCGCTCAAGACCTTGCCCAATCAATCGACACTCATTTTCGCAATGCGAATTTTCGGATGTCAATTTCTGATCGAATGCTAAATGGCCTTTTGCCACCCGAACAAGAAATGCATGAACCTGTAAAAGAACAAGTCCTGGGAGCCGACGTCCGCGGCGAAAGTCGGATTGCGAATCGGCTTCAGCTCCGACTGATCCCCGATTCGTCCCGAATTCAAATGCGATTGGAATCCATCGGGCTAATGCGGAGTAGCACCGAAGCCTCGCGTAGCGGTTTCACTGTTCAAAACATTGGCCATACGCGTTTTCATGCCTTCCGTCGTTTAGCAATCGGTCAAAATGGTATTGAAACCGATCGAGCAAACGCCACTTCGAACACTGAAAATCAAGTTGTCGGAATCGGCTCCAGCCTCGACCCAATTCCCATTGTTGGCTGGATGGCTCGCAAATTGGCGAAGCGTCAAATCGATGCCCAACAACCATTGACGAAACAAATCGTCTCGCAAAAACTGGAATCGACGGTCACTGAGCGGATGGAGTCTGAAATTGATCAACAGCTTTCTGAAATGCAGAGCTATCTCTACAACAATTTGATCAAACCATTGACGATCCTGGAATTGGAACCAACCCCGTTAGAAATGCGCAGTACGGACTCGCGGATGGTGATGCGATATCGCCTGGCTGGACGCGATCAGTTAGCAGCACACACAACGCGTCCGGCAGGTTTGGACGATTGCTTAATGAGCATGCAAATTCATGAATCTGCCATTAACAACATGCTGAATCGGCTCAACCTCAATGGACAGAGCTTTTCAATTGAAAGCCTTCAAGCCCATCTGAACGAAGTGCTTGGCATCAACATGAATTCCACCGATACCGAATCGCTCGGCAAAGTCGACGCCTTCTTGGAGTTTGCGCCATACGACCCTATCCGACTGTCACTTGAGAACGGTAATGTTGAAATTGAGTTGAACCTCAAACGACTTCAAATCAAAAATAGCAAAGTCTGGCGGAATTTGACGGCTCGCGCCACTTTCGTTCCTCAAGTCAACGGACTTGGTCTGCAATTGGTGCAAGACGGCCGAGGCATTTTTGTTAATGGAAATCCCAAGCTTTCCGGGCGAGACCAGATTGCTGTTTGTGGTGTGTTCGCGGTTTTGTTCGAGAACCAATATCAAATACAATTATTGCCAGCGACAATCGCCAACAAGCTACCAGCAACGACGGGTATTTCGCAGTTTGACGTCGCCGAAGGTTGGGTTGGAATTTCAATTGACGACCATAACATACTGGATTCCTACAGTCCGACGGCTTCGACCTTGCAACATATTTCAGATTCAAATCAGCGATGATGCTGGAGATAAATCCAGCATCAAATATCAAGCATCGTAAGTGAGGGCGCTAGTTGCTCAATCTTGCGTGCCATGAATCGAGAAACTTGAGCCGTTTCTTTGAACGCCAATGCCGTCCTCGCGATTTGTTCGGCATCTTCGATAGTAACTTGATGCGCTAATTGTTTAATCGATGGAATAAACGCAGGGCTCATGCTGAATCGCCGCAGTCCCATTCCGAGCAACAACAAAAATGCTCGTGGTTGCCCGGCCATTTCACCACAGACAGTGATGGGACGATTGCGCTCGTTGCAAGCCCGAATCACTCGGTCCAAGAGCGTCAGTACTGCTGGCGAAAGAGGCTGACAGAGGTGGTTCACTTTCGGGTTGTCCCGGTCGGCCGCCATTAAATATTGGATCAAGTCGTTTGATCCAACCGAAACAAAATCCACCAAACTCAACAGGCTTTCGATCATCACTGCCGCCGACGGTACCTCTAGCATCATGCCGACCGGAATTTCCCGGGTCTTGATTTTGCGCTGCGCTAAAGTCTTGTGGGCCTTACGCACAAACCCTCGTAATTTGCGGACTTCTTCGTAAGTCGTAATCATCGGGAACATGATCCGAACGTTTCCTTCGGGAAACTGGGCGGCCGCTCGCAAAATCGCCCTGATTTGCCCGCTGAAGAACTCGGGATGAGCGAATGACAATCGAATGCTGCGCCAACCCATGAACGGATTTGCTTCGTGATGGTCGTTCGTCAGATAGGCGACTGTCTTATCGCCGCCGATGTCCAAAGTCCGAATCGTGACGTTGTGATTGGGGCTCTTGGCGATAATCTGGCAGTAGTTTTCATACTGCTCGTCTTCATCAGGTACATCCATATGTGTTAGGTACAAATATTCTGTGCGGTACAAACCGACTCCCGAGGCGCCCATTGCGACCGCCGC
Organism: Planctomycetaceae bacterium; assembly: GCA_024642765.1. Taxonomy (GTDB): domain Bacteria; phylum Planctomycetota; class Planctomycetia; order Pirellulales; family Pirellulaceae; genus BJ22. The sequence goes on along the minus strand of JAHEAM010000051.1, from coordinate 4,405 downwards.
CTCAGTATCGGCCACACCATTAATGTTTGCTTGAAGTTGAAGCCTAACGCCACAAGCCGTTTCTCCAGGTTGGTCGCGATTTTCCGCCAACCTGTCCTTAAGGTCAAAGAACTCGCGTTCGAGTTTTCGAAACGCAGCTAGGGTCTCAGCGTTCGGATTGATTTCGACATGACCATCCCGCCCGTCTACAACGATCGTGTCACCCGTTTTTACTGCCCGCAAAATCCCTTTAATACCAGACACCGCTGGAATTCCACGACTACGTGCAATGATCGCTGCGTGGCTGGTTTGACTACCCGATTGGGTAACGATTCCGCGGACCTCGATCTCACCTAGCGCGACGGCTTGCGACGGCAAAATTTCGTTGGCAACTACGATCAACGGTCCTGTTAAACTGTTGAGTTCCGACAAATCGTTGCTAACGAGATGCCCACAAATTCGAACGATGACATCGCGCACATCGTTCAAACGCTCTTTCAAGTATTCGTCTTCGGTTCTAGCAAAAAGCGTCGTATACTCGCCCAGCAAGCGATGCAAGGCCGCGTCGGCCTTCATCCTGTCGTCGACTATCCAGCTACGAATCTTGCTAGTGAACGCCCCATCTCGCAAAATCTGTTGGTGAATCGCAAAAATAGAAGCCTCGTTGCCGCCGACTTGTGCATCCACCTTTTTTTCCAACGTGCGCAGCTCAACAGCAGCCCGATCTCGAGCCGTCTCATAACTGGCCAATTCACTTGTTACCTCGGAGTCTTCGAGACGTTTAGTATCCGGATTCACGAAAATCTCGTGGATCACGTAAGCCGTCCCAATCGAAACTCCTGGAGAAACTGCAATTCCTTTACGCATCGCCTGAATCTACCATGTTGTTTTGAAATCGAGAACAACAGGCGATACCACCACAACCAACCCCAATGGCACCCCAAAAACCTTGGAATTCCTTATGTACACGCATAAAACAATGAAAAAGCTGCCGCTAGGCCTTGAGATGAAAGGTATTTTTTCGTAAACTCCGAAACGTCGATACGAAAACCCCTCACTCATTTTACGCACATTCAAATGACGATTGACAAGAGCCTAAAAGTAAAAGCCGGCATGGTGAAAAGCCGAAACGTTCTCACGCGTACAGAACGCCTCGCAAAATTGAAAGAACTTGATCGTTGGACCGAAGGCGACTCGCTGCTAGGTAGCCCAAAAGTTCGCGTCATCAAAATTTCACTTAAGAAGAAAAAGAAAGTGAAAGAAGAAGAAGCCGATCCAAAAGACAAGAAAAAGAAATAGTTTTCGCGACAGGCCTGCAGCCTTCGATTGCATCGGTAAAAATATTCAGAGGGTCGAAACGAAATTTTTCGTTTCGACCTTTTTTGTTTGCCATTTTGTAGTTTTTTTAACCACAACCGCGATCGTTTTTTTTGTTTTCCGCACGAGCTAAGGGCTCTGACAATATCGTATGCACTCTCTTGATGTTTGTGTTTTTTTCGTTCAATTCACTTGCCCACTAAGCACTGTTTCGAGATTCGGAAGCTGAACTTTCTGGCTTCCGAAAGTGTCCCGTTATTGAGTAGAAATTCGGCTCGTTCCGGCCCACCAAACCTTAGCAACCAAACATTCGAGTGCAAACAAAATGGATCAAATTCTTGTCGACCGCGAATTTTCGAAACGGCTTGAACGGACGGAAGGCTCCGCCAACGCATCATTTGTCGAGGCTCGACAACGCTTGCAACCTGAGGTCGGAGCCGCATGGAAGAACATCGCTGGAACTTACGTTATGTTCGATGGCGTCGCTTCGCCTTTGACCCAGACATTTGGACTTGGAATGTTTGAGCCATGTTCGGACGCCGTTTTGGATCAAATCGAAGCATTTTACCAGCAGCATGGAGCAACTGTTTGTCATGAGGTAAGCCCGATGACTGCGACGGAAGACATGCTTAGACTTGGTGAGCGAGGCTATCGCCCGATTGAGTTGACTGCCATCCTGTATAAGCAATTTGGCAAAATAGAAATCCCGCTCATAGCGGATACGCGATTGGTCGTTCGCGCGATCGACGAATCTAGAACCCAAGAATGGGCTCGAGCCGCCGCCAAGGGTTGGGAGGCGAATGCTGATTTCGAACAGATGATCTTCGAATTCTCCTTGATTACGGCGGAAAGAGACCCGAGCCTAGCCTTTTTCGTGGAAATTGACGGACAAATAGTTGCAACCGGAGCCATGTTCCTATCCGAAAAGACGGCCTTGCTGGCGGGAGCCAGCACGATCCCACAATGGCGAAACCTGGGCGCCCAGCGAGCACTTTTGAACCATCGGCTAAAAATCGCCCAAGAAATGGGATGCGACTTGGCGATGATGGGTGCATTGCCTGGTAGTGGCTCACAAAGAAACGCACAAAGACAAGGCTTTCAAATTGCCTACACTCGCACAAAATGGCAATTACACCGATGAAGTTGACTTTGATCTCGATTTCCAAACAGAGATGTGGCAATTCCAACAGCCAAACGGCAAAGATTGTTCGGGAAATCTGAAGAATTTTCGTTTAGCCGTTGACGAACTATTCGCGGAACCGTATCTTGGTCGATTCTTGATTTTCAAGGAATTGGGAGCGGTCTGTAACCGCCACCTGATTTTTTTGACAACTTGTTTTATAAACCCTGTGTAATTTTGTAACTTTCGGAGGCATTCGTGTCCGGCTCGGCAAATGAAGTCATTCGAATTCGAATGGAAGCGTACGACAACGCGGTTCTTGATCAAAGCGCTCAAGAGATCGTTGATACGGCCAAGCGAACGCATTCGGAAGTCCACGGTCCCATTCCGCTGCCGACTCGAATTGAGCGGTTTACGGTTTTGTCGAGTCCGTTTATTGACAAGAAAGCACGGCAACAGTTCGAGATCCGGACGCACAAGCGTTTGATTGATATTGTTCAGGCGACGGCGAAAACCATTGAGGCCTTGAACAAATTGAACGTTCCCGCAGGTGTTGAAATCAAGATCAAAGCAACAACGCGATAGGTGGATTAGCCGGACTGCCTCAAGGGGTGGTTTTTGATAGCTCGTCGGTTTTTGATGACCGGATGATTTCGAGCGAATTGAATTGCGTTGTGTTCCAGGTAACGGCGACAAAGACGGATTCTTTGTTGTTGCTGTTTTTAAGTTGGTGGCAGTCGGCTTGAGTGTCGATGTGCACCCTTTGGAAAAAGCATTAAACAAAATGGTATGGATGCTGAGGGGATAAGCCCTGCATTGTCGGAGGTCGCAAGCGATTGTATTGCGAGAGATTCCGAGAGCGGATGCTTCCCAGCAGCAAGTCTAACTGAATAAAAGGCGAATGAAATGAGCAAAGGCATACTTGGCCGCAAGGTCGGGATGACTCAGATATTTGATCAGGAGTCCGGCAAGGTAACTCCCGTGACGGTCATCGAAGCCGGTCCATGTCATATCCTCCAGGTCAAAACTCCTGAGAAGGATGGCTATTCCGCTATTCAGTTAGGGTTCTTGGACAAGAAACGTCCTTCTAAAGATACGCGATCTCGCAAAAGCCAAGCGGCTCGTTCTGAGCGCGGCCATGTTGCTAATATTAAAAGCAAGCGATCCGAAGTGATTGTAAAGAATGGTGGTCAGGTGGCTCCCAAGGCCGATTGCGAGCCAAAGAAGTTGATTCGCGAGGTTCGCTGTGAGACCGAAGGTTTTACGGTTGGGCAGGTGTTGACTAGCGAAGTTCTGGCTGACGTTGCTGCGGTCGATGTTGTTGGTATTACTCGCGGTCGTGGTTACGCTGGTGTTATGAAGCGACACGGGTTTAAAGGCCAGCGGGCAACACACGGTGTTAAGAAGTGTCACCGCCAGCAAGGGTCGACAGCTTCTCTGGCGTCATGGCGAGGTGGTGGGCGGCCCAAAAAAGGTAAAAAGATGCCTGGTCAGTACGGCGACACCCAGATGACCGCGCGTAATTTGAAGCTGGTTCGAATTGACGCCGAGTCGAATTTGCTTTTGATTCGCGGTGCCGTTCCGGGTGCAACTGGCTCGTACGTTGTTGTCCTTGAGACCAATAAGAAATAGTTGAATGTGATGCCGGCCGAAAGGTCGTGTGAGTGATTGGCGAAGAGTAGGTTTTGTTAAGTTTAAATTAAGGCAGACGCGGAAATGGCGACCCTTCCGATTTACGACAAGTCAGGCAAAGAGATTGGCAAGTACGAGATTGACCCAGCGGTCTTCGCGGACACGGTCAACAAGCAGTTGTTGCACGATGTTGTCGTGATGTATCAGGCCAACATGCGTCAGGGTACGCGGGGCACAAAGTCGCGTGCCGATGTGTCTGGTTCAACGAAGAAAATGTACAAGCAAAAAGGCACAGGCAACGCCCGGGCTGGTAGTAAGCGATCAAATATCCGGCGTGGTGGTGGTCATGCGTTTGCG
>JAHEAM010000475.1 GCA_024642765.1 Planctomycetaceae bacterium | reverse complement strand
TCTGCGAGGAATGAGGGCTTGGTTTGTGAAAACTCGCTAAATTGCGGATGCAGTTGTGGGCACGCATGCACAGCGAAACTTTTGACTTTGTGTTCGGCAAATAAATTGCGCCAATCAAAGTCGATACCCGTTTTTACAATGGCACCGTGGGCATCATTCAATCCGCCCCCAGCGGGCAACGCAGAATTTTGAGTCTTCCGTTGAAACGGCAGAATGCCGACAATTTCTCCGTTCTGGACTTGTGTCATGTATTCGACAGCAACTCCAGCCTCGACGAGCGCCGCGCAAAATGCTGGGCTGAAATAAGGGCTGCGGAAACCCAGGCATTTAGATCGCAGGTCCTGCCAGGCGTCAGTTAGGTCATTCAACTGCATGTGTCGTTTAGCCGCAATGCCTTTTGCATTCCTAACCGAACCTACTTCAACAGGTAGGCAATCTGTCACGCTAGTTGCCAAGTCGAATGGATTTTCAGACATTAACGGTGACTTCGCGTCCGGGCAATAATAGGATGGATTTCAAAAAGACCCATTCATTATGTTTTGAATCCGCCTATTTTCAACTCGATGCATTGAAAATATTGTTTGAATTTTTTGAGGGATAAACAAACGGAAGAGATGGAAAACCTTAAACGATTTCGCCAAGGCCTGCTGAGTTGGTACAAAAATAGCCATCGCGAGATGCCATGGCGAACAGAACCAACTCCCTATCGCGTGTGGATCAGTGAAATCATGCTGCAACAGACTCAAGTCACGACAGTGGTTGCCTATTTCCTGCGTTTCATGGAGGCATTTCCTACGATCGAATCGCTTGCTGCGGCAACAGAAATGGACGTCCTCCGAGCCTGGGAAGGATTGGGCTATTACCGCCGAGCAAAAAATCTGCACGCCGCAGCCAAAGAAATCTGCAGGAAACACTCGGGAAAATTCCCGCGACAATTTGACGACATTCTGGCCCTGCCCGGAATTGGCCGTTATACCGCTGGAGCAATTTCATCGATTGCATTTCAAAATCAAAAACCAATCCTGGAAGGCAACACAATTCGCCTGTTTGCGCGTTTACAAAATATCCAAGGCGATGTGTCACTTCCAGCGACCCAAAACCTATTATGGAGTTTCGCTGAATCGCTGGTTGCAAACTCACGTCGACCAGGCGACATCAATCAGGCGCTTATGGAGTTGGGCAACCAAATCTGCACAGTCAAAAACCCTCACTGTATATCTTGTCCGGTGATACAACATTGTGACGCCTTTCTAAACGGCGACCCGAGCAAACTGCCCAACAAACCTCGGAAGATCCAATATGAATCACTTATGGAAGCCGCCATTGTCGTAAGGCGAAACAAAAAAACACTGGTCAGACTTTGCCTTCCAGGTGATCGATGGGCTGGACTTTGGGATTTCCCGCGATTCTCGATCTCGGAACCAACGGACTCAATGACATTGAACAGGCTGCTGCAACAAACCTACGGCCTACGTGCCAGAAGCTTGACGCCAGAATTTCGAATAAAGCACGCAGTGACTCGTTTTCGAATCGAGCTGCATTGTTTCTGGGCAGAAGGTGTTACTGGCAAAACGGAATCAAAGACTCCCGTTCGCTGGGTCAATGATCAACAATTGCATTCACTACCTTTGAGCGCAACAGGGCGCCGGATGCTCGAATTCAAGAGATAGAGAACTCGAGATGCTAGTCTCTCCGCAACGACATACCATGCAACAACATAAACGCTCCCAGGAAAAAGACTGGCCAGCAGACCCATGTCGGTGGTTGCACCACTTTCTGTGGAAGCAAGCTTGCGTTCGAAACAGCCGGTCGATTGTACGACGTTTGGTAAAACGGTGAGCTGTACTGGTTGTTCTGGAAGTACTGTTGCAATCCGTTTTTAGCGATAATTTCGGGGTCTTCGATTCGCTCGATCCAAAATCGGGTTGCCGCTGGCGTCAACTGATATGATTGGACGAAATTGAGCTTAAGCCCGATCAGTAGCAGGAAGAAACCTAATGTTAGCGTTGTGGAGCGACTCATGATTTCTTAAGCTCAAACGGTTCGTGATTATAAGGTTGGCGCAACTCGAGATACTTTCTTCCTCGTAAAAAACAGCCCTGCGAATCCACTTTTCGTAATGCAAATTTGGTTTTTCCATTTGTAGAGCTCAGGCCTAACTTGAGGTTTTTGCAAGGACAAGCCAGGAACCCCCTCAGAATTTCGACTCAGAATTGTTAGGCTAGGAGTAGTCGTTCGCAAATCACATTTCATATTTAGGTCGTGTCATTTCAGTGTCCGTCACAAAAATTACAATCCCCAAACTCAGTTCGCTTCACGTTGGATCGGTCAAAATCGGATTCCCAATCGTGCAAGCCGCATTGTCGGGGTATAGCGATTGGCCCATGCGGGTCCTAGCGCGCAGGCACGGTGCGGACTATGCAATTTGCGAAGTGATGCTTGATCAATTTTTGGTTCAACTCCGGGATCGCAAACGAACTAGTCATTTCTTGCATCTTTCTGCGGAAGACCATCCTGTGGGCGGCCAATTGATGGGTTCTGAACCTGAGCAGTTTGCAGCGGGTGCGGCGAAGTTGGTCGAAGCTGGCTTTGACATCATCGATATCAATTTCGGATGTCCGGTCAAGAAAGTCTTGGGGCGCTGCCGTGGCGGCTATCACTTGTCCCAACCCAAAATTGCCTTAGACATCGTTCGTCGCACTCGCGACATCGTTCCCAGCGAAATTCCGGTGACATTGAAAATGAGGCGTGGTATCGACGATTCATCCCAAAGTCGCGAACACTTCTTTGAAATACTCGATGGTGCATTTGCAATGGGAATCGCTGCAATCACAGTTCATGGTCGCACCGTCGAACAAAAGTATGTTGGCCCAAGTCGCTGGGAGTTTTTGAAAGAAGTCAAACGCCATGTTGGTGAGCGAGTCATTTTGGGTAGCGGTGACCTATTCACGGCTGAAGACTGCCTGCGAATGATCGCGGAGACGGGAGTGGATGGCGTGACAGTCGCCCGCGGGGCGATAGGCAACCCTTGGATTTTTAAACAGGCAAAACACCTTGCAACTACCGGTCAGCTGCTAGAGGCCCCAACCCTATTCGAACAAAGGCAAGTTATCCTAGACCATTATCGTCTGGCCGAAGAACTTTATGGGCCCGAACGAGCAGGAACAATTATGCGCAAATTCGGAATCAAATACGCTGCTTCGCATCCCGAATTTGAAACGGTCCGTAAGGCTTTTACTTCTGCCAAAAGCATGGCAGAATGGAAATCTGCGATTGAAACCTGGTACGCGGACGACCTACCGGGTGTATTCCCCGAAGGCCGGGCTCACAAGGCCCAAGGCAGCCTGGAGTGCGGGTGACAACGAATATTCAGATTGCAGGCGGACCGATGGACTAATAAATCGGCAGACGAGCGTAAACCGCACGTGCTGATTGCTGCAACCGGCCT
>JAHEAM010000050.1 GCA_024642765.1 Planctomycetaceae bacterium | reverse complement strand
ACGGCCCAAGCGGGATGGAGGCAAAACAGGCATAACGCTAGAATCGGGGCTGCCACAATGGAAACGTAGAAAGAAATAATACATGAATAAGATTGTAAAACTTCCACCCCGAAATAATGTAGCCGCGAGCGACACATGGGATCTTTCCCCGCTTTTCCCAAACGATGAGTCTTGGGAGGCGGCGCTAAAAGAATTCGAAAGCATCTATCCTGGATACGAAAAATTCCAAGGCAAGTTGGCCGACGGGCCCGATGTTTTGGCGGCTTGTTTGAAATTTGATTCTGAATTAGACCGCCGCGCCGAACGCCTTGGAAATTATGCTTTTCTCAAGTCTGCCGAGGATCAAGCGGATTCGACTTACCAGCGTTTGGTGGGCCGTTTTCAATCGGTTGCCGTCCGTGCCAGCGAAGCAGCGAGTTACATTCGCCCCGAAATCCTGGCCCTGGACGATGCCCAACTTCAAAAATATCTACAGTCGCCTGAACTCGAACTTTACCGATTGATGATCGAGCGGCTGGCCCGTTACAAACCTCATACGCTTTCGCCGCGAGAAGAACAACTCTTGGCGATGCAAGGCGAAATGGCGGGTGCCGCCAGTCGCATCTTTCGCCAACTGCACGACGCTGACCTAAAATTTGGTGAAGTCGAAAATGAAAAAGGTGAACGCGTTGAACTTTCATCGTCAACCTTTACCCAATTCCTGCAATCGCCAAATCGAGACGTCCGCAAGAAGGCGTTTCACCAATATTACGAACAATTCGAAGGCCACAAACATTCCTTGGCCGCAATGCTGAACGGTTCGATCCAAAAAGACATCTATTATGCACGAGCCCGAAACTATGATTCGGCACTGGGCAGCTCGCTTTTTTCAGACGATGTACCTCTTTCGGTTTACGACAACTTGATCTCATCGGTCCGCGATAATCTGCCCGCGTTGCATCGCTACTACGATTTGCGACGGCGCAAGATGAATCTACCGGACATCCACCACTACGATACTTATGTTCCCATCTTGAGCGATCTGACGATCGAGAATTCTTGGCAACAGGCCGTCGAAATGGTTATCAGTGCGCTCCAGCCGCTCGGTAGTGAATACTGCAATGCGCTCCAAGCGGGACTTGAGGGTCGCTGGTGTGATCGCTATCCCAACGCTGGCAAACAAAGCGGCGCGTTTAGTTCAGGGGCCTTTGATGGCCCTCCGTATATTTTGATGAACTACAAATCCAATGTCCTCAACGACGTATTCACGCTGGCTCACGAAGCGGGTCATTCGATGCACACCTATTTTTCGGTTAAAAACCAACCATTCGAATATTACAACTACACCATTTTCGTCGCCGAAGTGGCCAGTACATTCAACGAGCAGTTGCTATCGCATCATTTGCTTGAGAACGCAAAGGATGACCGCCAACGAGCGTTTATTTTGAACAACGAGATCGACGATATTCGCGCGACGGTCTTCCGCCAAACTATGTTCGCCGAATTTGAAAAAACAACACACGCAATGGCCGAGGCCGGCGAACCGCTGACAATCGATGCGTTCCAAGCTACGTACCGTAAGCTGCTCGAAGATTACTTCGGACCTGAATTCGTAATCGATGATGAACTCTCATTAGAATGCTTGCGAATCCCGCATTTCTATCGCGCCTTCTATGTCTACAAGTACGCAACAGGCATGTCAGCCGCAATCGCGCTCAGCCAACGTGTCTTGAACGGTGGCGACAAAGAACTTTCTGAATACCTAGGGTTTCTATCAGGAGGCTGCAGCAAGTATCCTCTCGACTTGTTGCGCGGGGCAGGCGTCGATCTGGAACGCCCCGAACCCGTCGACACGGCTTTGAAACATTTTGGAAACTTGGTTGATCGGCTTGACGCCCTGTTATAATAATCTGGGCCGTGTATCTGATGCCTGCAGTTGCCAACAGGAAACGCATCATGCAAATAAGTTCGAATCCACTATGATATCTCGTTTTGGGAATTTTCGGTTTGCGTTCTTGATTTTCGTAGTTGTCGGCGCAGCTTCAGCAATCGGCTACGCTGCGTCGCCGCCTCAGACGACCGGTCATGAGGAAGGTCCGGCTGCCGAACGCGATCGGATTGATCATGTTTTTATCGACGAACTGAAATCGCTGGCCGATTGGTGCCGGCAAAACAACCTTTCCGACAGAGCAACGGAAACGACAAATTCTTTTTTGGTTCGTGATCCCGGTAGACTGTATGTTTTCTTGCCGACCGCAACCGCTCAGCCTGTTCAATACGACGAACCCCTCACAAACGAATGGTACTCACGATTCAAATCGATCAAGGTTCAGCACGCAGATCGACTCATGGGCCTTGCCAATCAATTTGCCAAAGAGGGATGCGGCGGCGAGGCGAATCAAGCAGTCAACGAAGCCCTCTACTGGAATCCCGAACTGACCGCAGCACGCAAGGCACTGGGCCATCGGCAAACCGACGATGGCTGGCAACCCTATAGCGAACGCCTCAAAATCAAACGAGCATCGCGCGCGCTCAATGTTTTGGGCTGGGAAAAGGGAACTTACTGGCAAGCCTCAACCGACAACTTTGAGATCGCATCGTCGGCTGATGAAGCCACTACGATTCGGCTCGCAGAACAATTACAGCGTTGGCATTGGGTGTGGCAACAAGTGTTCTTCGACTACTGGAGCGACGCGAAAACGATCGAACGTTGGCTATCCGGCAAAAGCTATTCCCGCGGATCAAATCGAAAATTTCAAGTGGTATTGTTCGCCGACAAGGCGCAGTATGTTGAGACCCTGAGTCCAAAAATCAGTGGAGTGGGTGAATCAACGGGCTATTACAGCGACCAACTCGCAACTTCGTTCTTTTACACTAGTACAGAAGAGCCAGTCGAAGAAACGTGGCGGCACGAATTGACTCACCAACTGTTTAAGGAATCCGTCCGAACGGAGGCCTCGCCCTTCAACGACGGCTATTTGTGGTTGGGTGAAGGCATCGCAATGTATATGGAGTCACTCAAAGACTTTGGTGATTTCGTGACACTCGGGGGATTTGATAACCGCCGCATGCAGTACGCACGCACAAGGCAATTTCGTGAGGGTTTTCAGTTGCCAATCGATGCATTGAACGCTTTGAGCATGTCCGAATTCCAAAAACACCCCGAGCAAAGACGTATTTACTCCCAATCGGCCGGACTCAGTCAGTTCTTGATGCACGGCGACAATGGCAAATTGCGTGAGCCATTGATCGAATTGCTCAATCTGATTTACCTCGGAAAACTCAAGGCAGATAGTTTCGAGAAAATCATGGGGCGTTCAGGCTCACAACTTGATCAGCAATATATCGAATACTTGAAAGTGACTAATGCAGAAGTAACACAGTTTTTATTGGCACCCGAAACGTTGACCGAGTTGTGCCTGCCCGGCGCGGGCCTGGACGACGCTGCTTTCGACTCAATTGCTCGGTGCGAGCGATTGCAATGGATCGATGTTAGTGTGAGCGAACTCACGGCAGTTCGCATGCAGACTCTCTCGGCCTGCACCCATCTCGATCAACTTTATGCAACACGATGCAAAGTGAACGCCGGCAGTCTTGTGACGTTGACTCAATTCAAAAATCTAAAATCAATTGATCTTTCGCTTTCGACGTTTGAGCCGAATAGCCTAAAGGAGTTCGCTGACCTAAAACAAATTCTTGAAATATCGTTGATGGGTTCCAACGCTGACGATTCCTGTATCGAGTTTATTGCTCAAATGACAAAACTTCAGTCGATCAATCTTTCAAAGTCAAAGGTGAGCCGCACAGGAATTTTGCGACTCCAGCAGGCACGCCCTCAACTGACCATTTTGGAGCTTCCATGAGCAAAGACCGCGATGCGTTGCCCGCAAACAGTGCGCTGGCCAAACAACCCTGGCGACTGGCCGAACTGAATCTGGCGGAAGTTCGCGAACTCCAATTCGAGGTCGCCGTCCTGCCGCTCGGTGCTACTGAGCCGCACAATCTGCATTTGCCCTACGGGACCGATATCTTCGAGGCGCAAACACTTGCGGATTTGGCTTGCCAATTTGCGACCGCACGCGGAGCTCGCGTCGCGTTGTTGCCAACCATCCCCTTCGGAACGGAAACAAACTTACGTGAATTTCCACTCGCAATTAACTTAAACCCATCGACCTTGCATCGCGTCATCGAAGATATCGTCGCGTCGCTTGTTCAAAGCGGAATACAGAAAATTGTCTTGCTCAATAGCCACGGCGGAAACGACTTTAAACCATTACTGCGCGAACTGTACGGCAAAACTTCGGCACATTTATTTTTGTGCAATTGGTATCAAACCATTGCCGATGTGTGCCGCGACCTGCTGGAAAACCCTGACGATCATGCTGGCGAAATGGAGACCAGTCTCGCATTGGCCTATTTCGGGCATTTGGTAGCACGCGACAAAACGGGCAAACTGCAAGCCGACGATGGCCAGAAACGCCCCTCCCGATTTGAGGCGATCAATTCGGGCTGGATCTCCATTTCAAGGCCTTGGCATTTGCTGACAACCAATTCGGGGGCCGGCAACCCACATTTTGCGACTGCCGCGAAGGGCGCAAAGATCGCAGAAACCGTGCAGCAGCGATTGGGAGAATTTTTAGTGGAACTTTCGGCCTCGCCTTTGGATGGGTATTTTCCATTCGAATGCGAACCCGACTGATTCGCAGCGTTGACCATTAGATGCACTCGCACTAGAATCATGTCTCGCAAATTGAAACGCGTACCGTACTGAATTCAGTACTTAGATTGCTCAATGTCTAGATTACTAAGTACCTAGATTACATGGTGGCCATAGCTCAATTGGTTAGAGCGCTGGTTTGTGGCACCAGAGGTTGAGGGTTCAATTCCCTTTGGCCACCCCTCTATTGCAAGGGCGTCAGGATTTCCTGACGCCCTTTTTTTGATGTTGAACACCGTTTTTTCGCTTCACGAAGATCATCAAGGCATTTTCTACGAGTTAACAGCCATGTGGCCTTGCGTTTCCCAACGGTTCCCTGCAAGGTTGGATTGCTATATCGATCCCAAATCGTCCCGGGATCAAAATCCCAGCCAACTTCGGTCGCAAACTGTTGCCAAACCAAATTTCGCTGCGAAAGTTTGATTAATATACTGGAGATCGATTTCGCAAAAAATAACAGCGCTGCCAGTGCCATCGACCCAGGCGTATTAAGATAAACCGAGGTAAACGCGCAAGCGCCGAATAGTAAAAAGGGAAGCAGAGAAAACAAAATCGGCCTTGAAAAATAACTGCACTCGGCAACTGCCAAAGGGTAATTTGTGATTCGCCGAAGGCGGTTGGTTAGCGCGAAGTTAAACAGACAACAAGGATCGGAAACGGGAAACAATATCTGGAGATACGGGCGTTGTGGGATTGTAGGTTTCAAGGTCAGGAGTGCCCGCTCGTACAGCTGCACGAACGGCAGACAGTGACTCGAGCTTATGCATTGACATTGCTTGCACGAGACCGTTGCCCAGGGCAGTGGCTTCGGCCGGACCAGCGATTACCGTTCGTTTGGCGCAATCGGCTGTCAGTTGATTCAAAAGCGAATTCTTGCACCCGCCCCCAACGATGTGCAATGTTAAAAACTTTTTGCCGACAATCGTTTCCATTTGGTCAATCGTTTCTCCGTACGCAAGTGCCAGACTTTCTAGAGCGCAGCGAATGAACTCGCCGGGCGCCTTTGGAACTGGCTGTTTTGTCTGTTCGGCGAACGCCACCATTTTTGTAGGCATGTCACCGGGCGACTGGAACGGTCCCCAGGCTGGATTGATGAGTGTGCGATAGGCCTCTGATTCACTAGCCATTTCAGTGAGTTGTGGGTAATCCCAAGTCTGACCTTCAATCTCCCATTGTCGACGGCATTCCTGGACAAGCCACAACCCGGCGATGTTCTTCAAGAAACGCGTCGTGCCCCCAACTCCCGCTTCGTTTGTAAAGTTCGCTGCGCGAGCTGCTTCATTCGCCAGACTGCTCGGTAGTTCGCAGCCAAGCAGCGACCAAGTCCCACTTGAAAGAAAACATACCTCGTCGCCTTCACAAGCAGGCATCGCTGCAACGGCACTTGCCGTGTCATGCGAACCGGGCGTAATCACCAATACGTCATTTGACAGACCCGTCGTTCGAGCAACCGAGTCGCGGATGCATCCCAATCCTGTGCCAGCAGAAACGACTTCACTCAAAAAATGCGTCGGCACTTTAAGTGCGTCCAATAACTCCGTGGCCCACCTACCCGTTCGTGAATCGAGCATTTGGCTGGTGGAGGCAATAGTTTGTTCGCAGGCCATCACGCCTGAAAGCCAATAGTGAATCAAGTCTGGAATGAACAACATCTGAGCCGCGTTCGAGCCTAGCCCTGGCGAAATCTGCATGGAGGCCATCAACGAATATAATGAGTTGATCGGCATCAACTGAATGCCGGTCTCGCGGTAGATACGTTCGCCACCGACCTGGTCCATCGCCTGTTCGAAATAAGTCGGATTGCGAGGGTCGCGGTAGGCGTGGGGCAACCCGAGCAATTCACCACACGAAGAAACCAAGGCCCAATCGACACCCCATGTATCCGCGCCGACCGAAACAATAGTAACTTGATTCGAAGCAGCCCAAGCTGCTGCAGTTCTCAGCCCCGCGACAATTTCCGACCAAATCTGTGTGATGTTCCAATGCAGGCCCGACGGCAACTCGACCGGGCGATGACCAAAGCGATTTAACTCATGGTAAGTCGCTGCACCTCCATCGAGCCAAACCGCAATCACGCGTCCCGATTCGGCCCCCAAGTCTATCGCCAGATGAACATCCACTTGCGAACTCCTATCAAAGCTTTTTTCACTACAAACCTGACTCGCAAGTTTTAAAAGTCGTATTTCACTCTGTGAATTAACACGCCGAAAAATATTGTTTCGCGGGAGCGAAATACGACTTTGTTTTTTCGCAGCTCACTGGTTTTATTCGAAATCGAAATTACTGGTTGGGAGCTGAGCTTTCAGAAACCGAGCGCAAGTAGCTGAGCAAATCCAAAACATCTTCTTGCGTCATGGAATCCAACAGGCCTGTTGGCATCATCGAAACAGCAGACGGCTTCATCTCTTCAATCGTCTTTGCATCGATATTGGTGAACCGCCCCGGATCGTACATGTCGGTTTGAACCATGTAATTATTGCCAGCCAGATTTGCAATTCGTCCTGAAATCGTTTGACCGTTATCGAGTTGAAAGATGGTTGCTTGGTATTGGTCGGAAACTTCTTTACTGGGCACGATCAAAGTTTCCAGCAAATCATTTGGATTGAAGCGACGGCCGGCGTTAGTCAAATCGGGCCCGACACTTCCGCCAGCCCCTTCCAAGCGATGACACTTGTAACACTGGCCAACTGCGAACATCTTACGGCCGTTTTCCAGATCACGGTCTTCTAGGCTTGCATCCGATAGTGCTTGCCAATCGTCCATTTTCCAATTCTTGACAAGGGCTCGTTCTTCCAACTCAATGTTAGGAACCATTGATGCAGGTGCCGCGGTCAATAGCTCACCGAGTGACGCACGAACATCGTCCGGCAATCGTTCAACAGCCTCGGCTCGAGTGTTCGCCAAAAATTTCGCAAACGAGTTTCCACCTCGGAACTTTCCTGCATCGACAAACCACTGAAAATACTCTTTTCGCAAATCTTCAGTCCAGTCGTTTGTCGCCACACGCAAACAGAATGCGTAATGAATTTGCTCCTCTTGCGACTCTGCGGTTCGCAAAAGCTCCATGACTTTCGGAACGGTTCCTTTCGCATTCAGGCCGCATAACAATCGCGAGATCTCAACGTTTTGGACTTTGCTCGTATTTGGAAAGTCGTTGATCAGGCGACTTGCAATCGCCTCGATTTGAGGTTTGACACTTTCAGAATGCCGGGCCCAGAGCAGGCCAACGTCGCGCAGCCAATGCAATTTTTGAAATTCCGAAAGTGCATCCCAGTTCAATTCGAGCAAACGCTTGCAGGCAGCCGTTGCGGATTCGTCAGCACCACAGCGAGCAATCGCCATCGCGCCCTCAAGAGTTCCTTGAGTATCGGTGATTGCCTGAACTTTGGCAGACCATTTCTCGAATGGCATTCGCTCAATCGCAACGCGTGCCGTATAGCGAATAAAGCGGTCGGTATGGGATAGAAATGGCAACGCCCGTTCG
Organism: Planctomycetaceae bacterium; assembly: GCA_024642765.1. Classification (GTDB taxonomy): domain Bacteria; phylum Planctomycetota; class Planctomycetia; order Pirellulales; family Pirellulaceae; genus BJ22. The sequence continues at coordinate 4,778 of JAHEAM010000050.1, read as the reverse complement.
ACTACCGAATCTGCCTCTTCCGCTGGTGCCTGCAGTAGCATTTCTAGCAATCGACGTTGCTGCGCAAGGTCACTTGGTATTGGAAAGGTTGTGGCAGCGGTAGAATCCTTGCCACCGTAGGTCACACGAAACATTGCTGATTGCGAACGCCGACCACCGATCAAAAAATAGAGTGCGCCATCAATTGGGTTGACCGTCATGTCCGTCACAGCCAAACCGGGAGCCGTTGCAAACACCTCGCTGCTGCCCACAAGACCAGCGCCATTAGGTTCCATATGAATTGCGTGAATCGCTCCATAGCTCCAATCGGCTGCGAAAAGAGCATTTTGGTATTTAGCAGGGAACTTGGTTCCCGAGCCAAAAGAAATTCCCGTCGGTGACGCTGGACCGATGTCGACGACTGGCGGTAGGCTATCAGACCAGTAAGCGGGCCATTTACCCGTGCCACTTCGCCAACCAAATTCACTCCCAGGAATTGCTTGACAAATGCGAGTCGGCCGATACCAAGGCAATCCAATATCCCATTCCATATCTGCATCATAGGTAAACAACTCGCCATTCGGGTCGAAAGCAATGTCATATTCGTTACGATACCCCATCGAAATCAATTCAAATTCTTTGCCGTCTCGATCAACTTTACAGATCCAACCTCCTGGAGCCAGGATTCCTGCTGCATGTCCGTTGGCGTCCCACATGCGAGGCACGACTTGGTCCTCCTGCCAATTTTGGGGAACTCGCGAACCTACAATTTCGGGCAGTTTCGTATGATTGCCTGCGCAAACATACAGTGACTTTTTATCGGGAGACAACACGATGGCATGGGGGCCGTGCTCGCCGCTACCTTCGATCTTTCGCAGAAGTTCGACCTTATCAAACTTATCATCGCCGTCCGTGTCGGACACGCGATAGAGCCCCGATGGTTGGTTGTCGCCCTCGTGACTCATTACGTAGAGTGCACCGAACGCATAAAGCAACCCGTGGGCGCGGCCGGTTTTCACGTCGATCGGTTCGATAATCGTCTGGCCATCTTTGGCCGCCACGGTGACTCGATAAAGCCCTCCGTATTGGTCCGATGCAATCAATCGCCCTTTTGTATCGACCGTCAAACTCACCCATGACCCTTGGTCGTTGGGCACGTCAAAAAGTTTCTGAACTTCGAAGCCCTCGATTTTGGCAACATCAGGAACGGCGACCGCTTGGCCCAAAACAACACAACTCGTTGCGGCCCAACACATTCCCATCAGTAACGTTAATAATCGTGAACGCGTCGAATGAACTAGAACCATGGTTGCCTCCCATCGGCAGGAAAAGATCTTGGCTAAAAAGTCGAGTCACCATTGTGTACAGAATTCCAGTACATTCCAAGTCACCCACCGAAAATGTGTCTCGCACCCCACATTGCCTTTCAAATCTCAGCTGCGGTAAGTTATCTTTAGCCGTACCACAAATGAAATTCCGTTTCATTCGAAAAGCCAAACTTCATGTCGCAATTGCAAATCAAAACGATCGACGCCTACACGACGTTTCAACAGTGTCTCGCGACCTACCACATCATCATGGCCGGCATTCGCACGGGAATATTGAACCAATTGGAATCGGGGCAACGCACTTCCAAGCAAATTGCTGAAGACCTCCAGCTCGATCCTTGGAAAACCGAACTGCTATGTTCCGCCCTAACGCAAACAGGATTAGTCGAACGCTACGATGACGACTTCGCGCTCTCGAATCTGGCGAGAATGCTTCCTCTTGGTGACCCCCTCGATTCGCAGTGGCATGGGATAGAATCTTCGATTGCTCAAGCGACCCCGACAGAAACAACTCTCGACGATCTGCCTAAGTCGACTATAACTGCAGATCAATGGACGCGCACGCCGGCGGCACTTGATGCGATCGAGGCGTTGGATATTGGCAAATCCCGCCGCGCATTTCGCATTCTAGAAATTGGCGGCGGTGCGGCAGTGTTTGGTGCAGCATTTGCGCATCGTGATCCAGATTGCCGAATCACATTGCTCGATTCAGCCGAGAGTCTGAAACTAGCTCGCCAGACGACTGATGGGATTGGTGTTTCCGGGCAATTTGAATTTACAGTTGGAGATTATCGCTCCCCTGCCCTGCCCAAGGATCAATTTGACATGGTCATAGCTGTCGGATTGTTGCGCTATTTCAATGCCAAACAATGCAACGAATGGCTTCGACATTTATGCTCCGCGCTGAAATCGGAGGGCGACCTGGTTCTCGTTGATTGGTTCCACGGACAAGAACGCGGTGCAAAGTACTTGGCTTTCGGCGAACTTGAAATGACCTTGCAAACGAACCTAGCTCGGATGCATTCACCGCCAGAACTCAGAACTTGGATGATGGACGCGGGTTTGAACAACATCCAATTTGCCCATTTGCCGTCGCCGCCACACTGTTGGGGCTTGATTGTTGGGCAAAAGTCTTAGGCAATTTCCAGTGTTGTTATTTTTTTGGCAACTTGGTGTGTTAATTTTTGCTCGTGTCTCTGCTACAGTAGTCACTGGCCTGAGGAACTCGTTGGCAAGCTATTTGCTGCATCAGTTCTTTGGCTCGCAGGATTCAACGTTCGATCGTTTTCCAATTCTTCAAACGCAACTAAATCAAACGAAACATGCACACGAATCGAATTCTATTGATTGCCGTGACACTAAACCTTTTGGTGTCGATCACATCAGCACAACAATCCGCTGAAAAAGCGGGTCCCGTGTTCAAGGATGGTCAGGCACAAGTCGTCGAGGCCTTCAATCACCCGCGTGAATGGATTCGACAAGACCTCTGGGTCGAGACAGAATCGGATTCGGATGGCAATGGTAAACTCGATCGCATGCACGTCGATGTGACTCGCCCCGTGCAAACGCAAACCGAAGGCCTTAAGGTCCCTGTGATTTACAATTCCAGTCCTTATTTCTCGGGCGTTGGCGCATCAGGCGATCAATACATGTGGAATCCAAGGCAAGAAGTCGGTGCGTCTCCGGTCGAACACCAACATCCGCCCGAGATTGCTCATGGAAGCAGACGACCGATCATGTCGCAAGCCTACGTCAACGAATGGGTCTCGCGAGGTTTTGCCGTCGTCCATTCGGCCTCGCCAGGCACTGGCCTTTCGCAAGGTTGCCCAACTGTCGGTGGCGAAAACGAATCGCTTGCCCCTAAGGCCGTGATTGATTGGATGTGCGGCCGCGCCAAGGGTTACACAACGCCGGACGGCATCGAAGAAGTCGTCGCCGATTGGTGTACCGGCAAAGTTGGCATGATTGGTACATCTTACAACGGCACAATTCCGTTGGCCGCAGCGACCACTGGCGTAGAGGGCCTGGAGTGTATCATCCCAGTAGCACCCAATACGTCGTACTACAACTACTATCGATCGTATGGACTCATCCGACACCCGGGCGGTTACATGGGCGAAGACATCGATGTCCTATACGACTTCATCAATAGTGGTGATCCCGCAGGGAGAGAAAATTGCAACAGCGAAATCCGCGACAAACTTATGGCGGAGGGATTTGACCGAAAAACGGGCGACTACAACGCCTTCTGGGCCGGACGCGATTATTTGAACAAACTCGATAAGGTTCACGCGGCGACATTGATGTCACACGGATTCAATGATTGGAACGTGATGCCTGAGCACAGCTTCCGAATTTATCAAGCACTAAAGGAACTTGGTGTGCCCGTCCAGTGCTACTATCACCAAAATGGTCACGGGGGTGATCCACCGATGGAACGAGTGAATCGATGGTTCACGCGTTATTTGTACGGCGTCGAAAATGAAGTCGAGAATGACGCCAAGGCCTGGATCGTTCGCGAAGGCGACAAGCCAAGTGAACCAACACCCTATTCTGACTATCCAAACCCAGAAGCAAAACCAGTCACACTATACCTTGAAGGCGAAGGCAATAAGATTGGTGTCTTGGGCGAACAACCTGCACACGAAGCGACACAAACATTGACCGACGACGTGAACCTTTCTGGAAAAGATTTGGCATCAATTGCAGAATCGAAAAATCGACTGCTCTTCGCCACACCAGTATTGACAAAAGATGTTCACATTTCTGGGCTAGCGAAAATCAAAATCAAGGCGGCGTCGAGCAAGGCGGCGACGAATTTATCGGTTTGGCTCGTTTCGCTTCCATATACGAATTCCCGCCGAATTACCGACAACATCATCACTCGTGGTTGGGCTGACCTTCAAAACCACAAATCGCTGACCGAAAGCGAACCGTTGGTTCCCGGTCAGTTTTATGAAATGGAATTCAACCTCCAACCTGACGACCAAGTCATCCCAGCCGGTCAACAAATCGGCCTAATGATTTTCGCCAGCGACCGCGACTTTACGCTGTGGCCAGAGCCGGGCACAGAGTTAACAGTTGACTTGGGTAGCACGTCATTGGTTCTACCAATCGTCGGAGGAGTCGACGCGCTCAAATAAATCAGCGCACAATATTCCGAAAACCTTTGGTAATTGAGCACCATCAGTAAACCAGTCATTCAAAGTCGTTGGTGCTAACAATCGAAAATAATTAGTGCCCCAGCAGTCCGAAAACATTAGCAGCCCAATCCAGCCCCGGTTGGGTTGGCAGGAAATTCCGTGACCTCGTCGACAGCCACAATCGCCTCCATCTCAGCAAAAAACCTTCCATTCCTTGAATTTAACAATTGCCGACAGTTCCCCTGCCGGTGATATGCGGGCGTGATAGATCACATACGGGCTTGAGAATCGGACGTCCCCAGATCAAGCGTTGAGCTGCCCCAACCGC
>JAHEAM010000049.1:3443-12986 GCA_024642765.1 Planctomycetaceae bacterium | reverse complement strand
TGTTTTGCAACGAATCCAAATTCCCGAAGTGAATCTTGCCGTTCGCAATGATGACCTCTCCACGTGTTTTCTTTGGCAACAACGCATATTGCAGACCCGATTTCAATTTGCCCTTAGTTGTCATCGCTTCAATATTTGCAGGCGTTGGATCGAATTCCTCACCTGATGCAATACTCTCGCGCCCCGAGTAGTCTGCCAACATCGTTTGGGCGGCAATGGTCGCGGGCAATTTCGCGCGAATCGGATTTGATGTCGGCTCGAACAATCCCAAGGTACGGTTGCTCGGCAACAAATACTCCTGTGCGACGCGTTTGACATCAGCAACAGTTACCTTTTCCAATTGATCTCGATAATGGAAATAGAGTTTCCAGTTCCCATAGCCGTAAAATTCACTCAAGTTGATTGCCGTTGTTTCAGAATCGGCAAATTGTCGTTCACGTTGCTTTTGTAATCGCAAAACAGCGCGTTCGACTTCCGCATCGCTCACGCCGTTTTCGCCGATCGATTCGACTTGGCCGATCAAAGTCGATTTGGCGACTTCAAGATCGCCGGATTTAGGAACCGTTGCAAAACACATGAGGTATCCCGGATCATGACCAGGAATCAACGTTGTGCTGACGCTGGAAGCGATTTTGGTTTCGACCATCGATTTGTACAAACGCCCCGACGGAGTCATTTCCAAAATCGTCCCCAATACATCGAGTGCCGCGAAATCATCGTCTGCTGCTGATGGCACGTGGTAGCCGATGCCGACCATTTGGACGTCGCCTGTCCGACGCAGGACCACGACGCGCTCACCGTCTTGAACGGGCTCGGCGGTGTAGGTCTTCGGCAATTCGCGCGACGGCAGCTTCAGAGTACCGAAATATTTTTCTAGATACTCCAAAGCCTTGTCTTGATCGAATTTTCCAGCAACCACGACCATGACGTTGTCGGGTTGGTAATATTTTTCATAGAAGGCTCTTAGATTTTCGACAGGCACTTGCTCGATATCCGAGCGATTACCAATCGTTGACTTGCCGTAGTTGTGCCATTCGAAAGCGGTCGCCATGATTCGCTGCATCAAGATCGAATTGGGATCGTTTTCGCCGATTTCGAACTCATTACGAACGACCGTCATTTCGGAAGCCAAGTCTTCGGCCCGAATCAGGCTGTTGAGTAGGCGATCGGCCTCCATGCGAATGGCAAACTCAAGGTTTTCGTCGCCTGCCGGAAGCGTCTCGTAATAGTTTGTACGGTCGAACCAAGTCGTACCATTCATGTTGAGAACACCACGTTCCTTCAAGAGAGCAGGAATGTCTTTGTGACGCTCTGTGCCTTTGAACAACATGTGCTCGAGCAAGTGAGCCATACCGGTCTCGCCATAGCCCTCGTGTCGTGAGCCAACCAATACCGTCATGTTCACAGTAAATTGCGGCTTGCTGTCGTCAGGAAAAATCAAAACGGGAATTCCGTTCTCCAAACGAAACTCTGAGATACCTTCAATATTAGCGACGTTATTGACGCCCTGACCATTTGCCGTCGGTAAATAGGATACCAGCCCAACAAGAACGACAATCGCCCAAAAATACTTTAACAACATATGCTCTATTTGCTCCTTAAGAATTGCCTCGTACGATTGATCGGAAACGATCCGCGGGAATAGCGGAATAGCCGCCCTATCCTACCAAAAGAAGTACTTGTGCGGTAAACAATGAATTCAACCGTGCAAGATTGGGACCTTGAAACATTGAACTACAGGTAAGCATGTCTAGTCCAAACCCAGATTACGAAGCACTTATTTCGATAATCACGCGCCGGCGAACGCTTAAATCCCTGGCATCAGCGGAAAGCATGTGGACCCTATCCGACACGCAAAACCAGATGCTGGAGAACGACATTCGCAGCGTCTTGGAGCACGCACGCTGGGCCCCGTTTCATTTCGATAGACAACGAAACGGTATTGCAGAACCTTGGCGCGTCCACATTTTTGACCAATCAAAATGCCGAACTATTGCCGAGAAATTTGGCGAGTGGTTTGACGATGTGAAACCTGGAAATAAGTTGCCAGGGCTATTGCGCGGTTGCGGTTGCTTGCTCCTTGTTCATTGGATTCCTCAAACTGCAGAAGAAATCGCAAATTCGTCGAAACGTGATGAAGTAAACCTTGAACACCATGCAGCAACCGCTGCGTTAGTACAAAACATTTTGCTTTTGTTGACTGCTTTAGGCTATGAAAACTACTGGTCGTCGGGTGGGCAACTAGCGACATCCGCTTTTCATTCGCATTGCGGAATTCCACTCGACGAAAAATTGGTAGCAGCTGTTTTTGTTGAGCCAAAAATAGAATGGGGACAGAATAGCGAACGCTTGACTGGGAAGCTCCGATCACAACGCAGCGATCCGGGAAAATGGACCAACATACAAAAAATTGAACCTTGAGAAAGAAAGAACAATGGGGGCACGTAAAAAAGCCCTTTATGATTGGTGCAATTCGCAAATTGTTACATTAAGCTCGGAGTTTAAAGTTGGCAATTTAGGCGGTTTTTTCGGTCAAAGCGTTTCAACTTAACGCATATTCAAACGTTTTGCGACTTTTGAGCGGCGACTGCCTATCGGACGGTTGACACGTTTTTACGTTTGCATACGATTTAGGTTGTGTCGTGCCGACTGAAATGGACTTGGAAAACTTGCATACATTCAGAGACGACGATTTGAATGAACCACAGAGTGTTACATTCAAAACAAGCGGTCATTAATAAATGTCGTTTACAAGTTTTGCAATTGGAAACCAACGAGTCGGTTACTTAGATCGGCTCGATTCAATGGATGAATTTCAATCAGTGTTTGGTCCGTTGACCAGGTTGAGATTCGACGTTCGTTTCGATTATTTTTTGGAAAGAAAAAAAGATGAAAAAGTTTTTCGCACTTTTCGTATGTGCAATGTCGGTTTTGGCAATTGGTTGCGACGCTGCCAAAACTACAACTGATAAGGCAAAAGAAGCAGGTAAAACTGCCGTCGAAGCTGGCAAAGAAGCTGTTGATGCGGGCAAAGAAGCTGTTAAAGCTGGAACCGAAGCTGTTAAAGAAGCCGTTAATGCAGGCACAGAAGCTGTTGAAGCTGGCAAAGAAGCCGTTAAAGAAGGCGCAGAAGCCGTTAAAGAAGGCGCAGAAGCTGTTGAAAAAGCAGCTGGCGACGGCAACTAGTAACTGGGTGGCATCCTTTCGCCTTCGGCGCTGGTACATGCCACACCATCGATGATGAAATACATACGATGATGAAATACATAAGGGCATGCTTGATTTCAAGCGGCCCTTTTTTAATGCGCCGACAAATTCTACTTAAGCCAATTTTAACTATACATGGGCAAAAATTCTTCGGCGCTCGAAACAGAACACGCAAAGGTCGATAACAAGTTCGCGCAATGCTCTAGGTCCAGCAATGAAACTGTCTCAACCGCACTGTGCATGTAGCGGTTGGGAACAGCGACCAAACCAGTTGCCACTCCGCCACGAGAAACTTGCAATGGATTGCTATCGTTTGGAGCAGCTTTTCCTAGTGCCGTGATTTGGTGAGCGATCGCATTCTTTTGTGCCAACTCAACCAAGCGACTTGAAACCATTGGACTCATGTTCGGCCCACGAACGATCACCGCACCTTTTCCCAAGCCAACGGTTCCTTGCTGTTTCGGATCTATATCAGGGCAGTCTGTCGCGTGCGTTACATCGACTGCGATCCCGATATGCGGGTTGATAGAGTAGGCTGCCGTTTGCGCGCCTCGGAGCCCAATTTCCTCTTGAACAGTTGCTACCGCAAACACGCCAGCCTTTAAACTGCCGGCCAGCATTGCGCGCCGCAGACCTTCGACAACCACCCACAGTCCTGTTCGATTGTCCATCGCAGGCCCAGTAATGCGATCGTTGCGAAGTCGCGTCAATCCTAGTTTTAAAGTCGCAGTATCTCCCACGCGAACCAAAGCTTCGGTTTCGGCTCGAGATGAACAACCAATATCGATCCAAAGTGCACGCGGATCGACCACTTTCTTCCGTTCGGCTTCGTCTAGCAAGTGGATCGCCTTCCGCGAAATAACGCCGGGAACGCCACCGTTCTGCGACCAAATCACAACCGTTTGACCAATCAACTGCTGTGGATCCCATCCGCCAACGGTTTGCGTGAAGATAAATCCGTTATCGTCAATATAGGAAACGATCAAACCGATTTGATCGGCATGCCCGGCAAACATCATCCTAGTCTCGCTGGTTTCGTTCGCCGAAACAATCAAGTTGCCATGCAGGTCGGATCGCAGATTGGCGCCAAAAGACTTTGCATAGGTCGCAACGACTTGCTGTACCTCATGTTCAGCGCCGGAAACACCAGGAGCTTCGAGTAGATTTTTCAGAAACTCAAATGCCTGCGTCTCCATACCGTTTTTGCTTTCTTTTCGCTTGCCGATTTTGTGATAAAAATGATGATACAGTCATGATCTTAATCCTTCGCTGCGAATCGGCAAACGGCAACTCAGTCCCATTCGACAGGTGCAATTCGACTTTTATTCGACAGACTGTCGATTGACGGCGGCGGCCGCGCGGCCGAATGCGCTCATCGGAATGTGTGGGCGATGAACATGCGACTTGATCAGGTGCGGCATCCACAGTGCCTTGTCGACCAACTCAATGAGCAGTTGCGGTGCAAACGGTTTCTTAATAAAGAATGCCGAACCGTTTTGAAAACACCTTGAGGCCACCGCAGGCATCTGAGTCGACGAAACAAACATTACGGGAACATCACTGCAATCGGGCAATTGGCGTAGCTCTTCACAAATCGCTACACCGTCTTCGCGCCCAACATTGACATCGCAAATGATCAGATCCAACTCCAGGTTAGAAGCGGCCTGACGCGCAGCGGCGCGATCTTGGGCACAATGAACTTCATTTCCAATGCTGTGCAACGTGGCTGCCGTCGCCGTCATGGTTAGGGCGTCGGAATCGATCACAAGAATCACAGGCTTAGACAATTTATTCATCGGATTGCTGCTCCCAATTAAGGTATCGAGCCAATCCCTAGCTCCCACGAAACGTAGTGTTGCCGCGCAGCGGCGTTGAGTATTTTCCACGCGCGGCCCACCACACGATCTTCATCCAGAAGACTCGTGTTCGATTGTTATCGATTGGCTAACCCTTAAAGTTTGACTGAAAGAAACAAACTCATGCCGAATTCCCTGATTGGACACCACACAATTGCGTTAAACCGTATGTTGCATAAGTTTTGCTCCCCTTCGTTGTCAAATGAAATTGCGGGTGCTAACTTAGGAATCGGTTATTTCGATTAATGAGAAACGTGAGAAACATGCAGAAATACCTGATCCTAGGTACCGCCGGGCATATCGACCACGGAAAGACCTCGTTGATCCGCGCCCTAACTGGAGTGGACACGGATCGCCTTCCCGAAGAGAAAAAACGAGGTATCACCATTGAACTTGGCTACGCCAAACTTTTAGTAGGTGAGTTTCAATTGGGAATCGTCGATGTTCCCGGGCACGAACGATTCGTTCGCCAAATGTTGGCCGGCGCAACGGGAATGGACATGGTCATGTTAATCGTCGCTGCCGACGATTCCATCAAACAACAAACACGTGAACATCTCGACATCTTGCGATTGTTGAACCTTAAATACGGCATTATCGTGGTAACCAAGATCGATATGGTGGATGAAGATTGGTGTGAATTGGTTGAAGCCGAAGTTCGCGATTTAGTCCAAGACACGTTTTTGGCGCAAGCTCCGCTCATGCGAGTCAGTAGCAAAACAGGTGCAGGAATTGAAGAACTGAAATTAGAACTCGGCAGAATTGCCAATTTAGCCTTCGAATTTCGCCGGGGCGCAGAAAATGATCCCTTTCGCATGGCGATCGATCGAACGTTCACGGCAGATGGATTCGGAACGATTGTTACGGGCAGCGTCGCCAGCGGTAGGCTGTCCATTGGTGAAACGGTTGAGATTCAGCCGCGTGGCCTTACCGCGCGTATTCGTGGACTTCAGAATCATGATGCCACCACTGAATCACTCGGACGTGGTCAACGAGCCGCAATCAACTTAACGGGCATTCACCATGACTCGATTCAGCGCGGCGATGAAATTGCTTCGCCTGGGCATCTTGTGCCGACGCAACAGGTCGGTGTGGAACTGTTTGCCCTAGCGGGAATCACTCGTCCCATTCGGGACCGCGTTCGCGTTAAATTGCATTTGGGCACGACAGAAGTAGCAGCGAATTTGCGTTTGCCGGCGCACTCCAAGGAATTAGCAGCTGGCGAAACTGGCACGGCTGTCGCCTATCTCAAAGAACCAGTTGTTGCCGTTTGGGGGCAACCGTTTGTTGTGCGGTTGGAATCGCCAGTCGAAACGCTTGGTGGTGGTCGAGTCTTGTTTCCAAACAGGCTGCAAACGGCGCGACCAACGGACCTTGATTGGGAGTACCTCGCGCAACTTTCCTCAAATGACGAGCGTGAAAGAGTTGCGGCAGCAATTTTCTTACTGGGATTTTCCGAGTGGATGCCGCTTGATTTAGTGCGATTATCTGGCGTTGGCAACGCGACTAAAATTTTGACGCAATTGCTCGACGAGAAAACGGTCGTGCGCGTCTCGCTCAGTAAGGAACGACAAATCACAGTGCACAAGGTGCGTGTTTCCGAACTAAGCTCCTTGATCGTGACTGCACTTAAACGCCTCCACGACAAGTACCCGTTGCGACTGGGGCATCCGCTGTTGGACCTTCAAAGTCGATTTGATTACTTGCCGACGCTTGAACTGTTTCGCAGCGCCGTTCAAACTCTTGTTGCTAGAAAACAAGTGGTTGTCACAGGGGCAAACGTTGCTTTAGAGGGCCACGGTCCGCAACTCAGCAAAGGTGAACGGCTACTTTTTGAAGACATCGTGCAGCGAATCAAAAACGGTGGAGTCACGCCGCCGACACCTGCGCAGATCACTGCAACTGCCACCAAAAACAAGCATTCCGTCCAACAATTGGTCAAGTTGGCCGTGGACGCGGGACTGTTAATTCAGATTGATAACGAATGGGTCGTCCACACTGAAACTTGGCGGACAATGCTCGAGAAAATTCAAACAGCGTTTAAGGCAACCCCCAAGCTGACCGTCAGTGATATCAAGGCTGTGTTTGATTTGACTCGCAAACATACCGTTCCGCTGTGCGAATATTTGGACCGACTTCAATTTACAAAACGCGATGGGGATATCCGCATATGGAATCAAACGAGAGAATAACTTCAGAATAGCCCGGCAGATTCGAGCGGTACCGTTTGTTCCAAGATCTAAACAAATTCTCTATTCGTCCAAAACCGAATTGAATCGTCGCCGGCGACGACGGTGACGCTGAGAAACAAGCTCACCTTCTGTAAACCAATAGCCGCCAAGCACTTTGTAGAACAACAGCAAAATCAAAGCGCCGCCCCCGCCCACAGCGAAACCCTCCATGCTGATCGGGTCGATGTTGCTGGCAGGATAAAACAACTTCAAAATTGCACATCCAATCAGCGTACCAGCAATTCCCATCATTAATGTCGCGATGGTTCCACCGGGATCGCGCCCCGGCATAATGGCCTTGGCAACTAACCCAACGACGGTACCAAATCCGATCCAAGTCAACGCGATATTCGCAAAACTTCTTAGGTGCTCCAAGTCCATATCCAAACTCCTTTCCCAATACGAAAGCAACAGTTTGAACCATTTGCAAAAAGTGGCCTAGTGCATTTCAAATTCGCTAGCAGGTTTCGGACGAGACACGGCGCACGAGATTGTTTGCCAAGAAAACACATTTCGCACGACAGACACAAAATCGGTTTACAGCGTAGCTTTGACCTAGCAAAACGGCCCAAGTCCTGCGGCTCATTAGCGAAATCTGCGAAGTTGTTTTCGGCTTTAGGCGAGTGGAAAAATTACCAGTAGCGTTCGGCGACGATATTACCTGGGGCTTTGGAACGATGTTTCTTCAAGTTGCGATCGATAAGTTGCTGTTCCATTTCGTTGAGCATGTCTGGATTTCCGCACAGCATAATGGCGGTCGTATCATGAGCAATCTCGCACTTCGCCGCTTTCTCCAGTGAGCGATCTTGCAGCAGCGTCGTAAGTCGGCCGTTGAGGGCGCACTTGTGCTCCTCTCTAGTGATCGCTGGCAGGTAGGTGAATTGGTCCGCTCGACTTTCCCGCAGGGCACAAAGTTCCTCGCGGTAACCAAGGTCGCGAACGTAACGCGTGCCGTGGACCAGTACAATTTTTTGATAGCGTTGCCAAATCTCTTTGTCACGAAGCATGGCAATATAGGGAGCGATGCCTGTCCCTGTTGCGATCAACCAAATGCACTTTGCGCTTGGCGTTTTTGCAAGTGTAAAACTGCCAGCTGCATTTTCGCTCACAAGAATTTCATCGCCCACATTAACATGCCGAAACTGCGGAGTGAGTTTGCCGTCAGCAACCTCGACGATAAAAAATTCAATTTCGTCTCCGTATGGGCTGGCAACCGAATACGGCCGATTGATCACATGCCCGTCTGGCTGTTGAATTGCCAAATGCAAGAATTGGCCTGGGTCGTAGGGTTGAACGCCGCGGGCATCAATTCGAAGAGTGAATAGGCCGTCAGCCCAATCCATTTTGTTTGTAATCTTTGAAGTATACCAATTCGGCATGGTCAACCACCATTTATCCGTCGGTCATGTTGTGTGCCAAGCGTCGACCATGCACGTCTAGCATTGGTCCAGGCGTTCATATCTTGGCCCATTGCCGTACTAGATACAACTACCTATCGGCATCCAGAGACCGTTATTATTTTGCGATATGCTCGCAAATCGCATTGGCGCATAATTGGGCGGCCAATTTATTTTTGCGAAACCACAATTCTGGTTCGATCAATTCAATCTCACCTAAACTCAATTGGTCGCGATTATCCCAAAAAACGTCGACGCGAGCGTAAATGGGCGTTGGGTCGCACACGGATACAGCGTTTTCTGCCATCGCGATTTCTTTTTCGGTTGGAACATAGTCGACAATCGTTCCGCCAAAGTCTTCTTGCACACGAAAATCACCGGCCTTTGCCGTCTTCAGGATGGCGTGACTGAATTTCCCACCGAAGACAACAAACGATACTTCGCCTCGGCTCACAATATTGGACTGAAATTCTTGGACGAGCATTCTTTCGTTGGCAATCAGCTGATGAAAGATTTCTTCGTAGGAGGTAATGTCTTTGCGACATATACGATAGGTATGGCGGGCCGCTCCAGAAACGGCGGGTTTGATAATGACCTCGCCCCAAGACTCCGGCAACAGGATTTCTTGCAGAGTCCGCGAGTCGCCGCGTTCGATAAAGAGAGTAGGAGGTATCCGTACCCCTTTCTGTTCGAGATCGCGCAAGTAAAACTTATCGATGTTCCAGTAAATCGTTTCAATTGGGTTGATAGTTTTTGTGGCTGCTGAGACTCGTTTCAACCATTTTGAGAATTCATTGAAACGATCGAAGTAATCCCAAGTCGAACGAAACAAAGCATAGCGAGTGGTGTTCC
>JAHEAM010000049.1:0-3433 GCA_024642765.1 Planctomycetaceae bacterium | reverse complement strand
TTCCAATCAAAATCGGAATCATCCCAATTCGTGCGATGTACGCGTAATCCCCTAGCCCTTAAAGCGTTTGCTACCTGCTCGTCCTCGAACAGCACGATTTCGCGAGGAAAGGTTGGACGATTTACATCCTGATTCGTCGAAATGTTGTTTTCGAAATTGGAGCCTGTGTAACGTCGGTCGGTTAAAATCGTAATATCAAAGGCTTGAGGCATTTTGGGAAATCAGTGGTCGTTAACTCGATTTTTTTTAGAAGTGTCGCTGCAGGCACATTCTATCGTGCATACGGTCACCCACAATTCCAATCGCTGGCAAAACCAATAAAAGCGGCGGCCGCATCTGTCTGGTGGCGAACCTGCAACTTATGAATCCTTTGCGACGCGTGAATGCTCTACCGCGATTTTCGATTCACTAGTTAAATGAGACAGGTTTTGTTTGAAAGATTACGAGTCGAGTAGCGTGAAGACTGGTAAAAGACGTTAATTTCATAGTGTCACCAGCTCGATTCAGTTGTTCGGATAGCATTTGTACTCGGTAGCGACTTACGGACAACTAGATGCAGTCCGGTGATGGTTGCAAAAGTTTTTGACGCTTTGGGCAAACAAAAGGTTGTTTGTGGGGTAAGATAACCGCCGACAATTTGATGGCTTCACAGTGAGGGAACCCGTCGATTCGAGTGTGAGTCGGGTTACAATGTTCACTCGGTTCTTTCAATTGCTAACCACAAAAATCAAACAGGGAATTCAGGCACACGATGAACAATTTGGAAACGGCGAAAAAATTGGAAACAACCAAATTGGGAGGCGATGACGTCGCCGGAATTGACGAGTTGGGCCAAGTCTACAAACGTCTTAAAAACGAACTCGGGAAAATCATCGTTGGCCAAAATGAAGTCATCGAGCGATTGGCGATTTGCCTGTTCGCACGGGGCCATGCTTTGCTGATGGGTGTGCCTGGATTGGCGAAGACGCTGTTGATTAGTCGCCTTGCCGAAACGATGTCGCTCAAGTTTTCGCGCATTCAATTCACTCCCGACTTGATGCCGATGGACATCACCGGGACCGACATCTTGCAAGACTCAGGATCGGGACGTCGTGATTTCGAATTCGTGAAAGGTCCAGTCTTCGCAAATATCGTTCTCGCTGACGAAATCAATCGTGCACCTGCCAAGACGCAGGCTGCGATGCTGGAGGCCATGCAAGAACACCGCGTGACGGTCGTTGGCAAGACCTTTCATCTTGATCCGCCATTCTTCGTGTTGGCAACACAAAACCCAGTCGAGCAAGAGGGAACTTATCCGCTACCAGAAGCCCAACTTGACCGCTTCATGTTCTTGATCGAGGTCGACTACCCGAGCCGCGAAGAAGAAATTCAAATTGCACGCAGCACAACCGGCGGAACCTTGCCGCAACTTGAACACATCTTAACGGGTGAGGACGTCAGTCGTTTCCAAGGACTCGTTCGACGTGTTCCGGTGCCAGATCACATCTACGAATTCGCTGTAGATTTAACGCGACGTTCGCGACCGAATTCTGAGGACGCACCCGAATGGTTGAAGCCGTTGGTGGGTTGGGGAGCGGGTCCGCGTGCGGTGCAATATTTGATCTTGGGGGCCAAAGCCCGCGCGGCCTTGCACGGTAGCTACATGGTTCGCCTGGAAGATATTCTCGAAGTCGCGGAACCTGTTCTGACGCATCGCGTCCTAACCACATTCGCCGCCGAGTCCGAAGGAATGCGGAGCCGTGATATCGTTAGAAAACTAGTGGAGCAGTTGAGCAAAGAGAGTTAGGAACTAAATGGGTTTCCAACCCCCTCGAATTCCGGCACCCTACTCCTCAAGCGTTGTCCCGTAGCAGGGCCAAGAATTTTGGTCCCCTTCTGTCCCTTGTTTTGCAAGAGAGAAAGCTAAAAATCCAAGCACTCTTCTGGCCTCGGCATTGCGGGGAGATAAGGCTAAAAATCCTAGCCCCGGGGATGAGGGGGTAAAACATTTACGAATCAACAAACCATTTCAACTTTTTCTTCCACGACAAAACAATAAAAAACCCCAAACGCAATCCATGTCCTCAAATACCGACTTTATCGAACCCCGCGTGATCGCTCGCCTCAAGGCTCTGCCGCTGCATGCACGAATTCCCATGCTGGGAAATGTGACGGGCATGCATCGCAGTCCGCATCGGGGTAGTAGCCTAGAATTTGCCGAGTACCGCAAATACGTTCCTGGCGATGATACACGGCGATTGGATTGGCGAGCCTATGGACGCAGCGATCGCTACTATATTAAGGAGTTTGAGGCCGACACGAATCTGCGTTTGTGTCTGATTGTTGATACAAGCGGTTCGATGAACTATTCCAATGGCGGGCAAACGAAGCTGGAACTAGCCAGACGGATCGCCGGAACGTTGGCCTATCTGGCTGCCCAACAGGGCGACGCCGTTGGACTCTATTGCGCCGGCAAAACATTTCAGCGCGAAATTGCTCCCAAACGAAATGCAGCACATTTGCGAGTGATCCTCGATGAGCTCGGTTCAGTCGAGGCCAAAGGCAAAACGGGGCTACCCGAAGCACTTCATGAGGCGGCAGAACGCATTCGCCAACGCGCGTTAGTGGTGGTGATCTCCGATCTCTTCGTCCCCACGGAAGAGCTCAGCCAGTGTTTTCAACACTTGCGATTCCGCAAACATGACGCGATTGTTTTTCATTTGCTAGAACAAAATGAAATCGATTTCGAATTTGATCGACCGATGCGATTTATCGATTTAGAGGGCGGTTCGCCCGTGTTAGCTGACCCAAGCATTGTTGCACACGAATACCGCAAAGCCGTCAAACGATACTTGAGCGATTTAAAAGAAGTCATGCGAGACGCGGCTGTCGATTACCGCAGGCTTACACTAGACCAACACTATGGCGATGTCCTAGCAAAATTTTTACTTGAACGCGCACCCAAACGAAAATAGGAGGCGATGCAGTGAAGCGAAAAAATGTTTTCTTAATGGCACTATTAGGTAGCACCTTTTTGATGTGCCTTGCCGCAACGGGAACCGCTCAAGACCAAGTGCCCGACGCGAAGGTCGCAAAAGTCGAAATGCTGACGATGAAAGTGCTCGTACTGGATCAAGACGGCAATCCACTGGAGGGAGCAACAGTTACGCCACGTGGATTACGTACCAAACAGAACCGCGGCAGCCATTGGTTTTGGCGCGACGAGAGTTTTGGTGCTCCAGCAAGAGAGACAACCGGCACCGATGGTTTGGTGGAAATTCCCATTCCGAAATTCGTCGTTGAAAAAATGGAAGTCGGCGAAGTGACTTTGAATGTGAGTCACTCAGATTTTGTGAATTTTGACGAAGACCGCAGCGTCTCGGACGATCCTGCAGAAGTAAAGCTAGAACGCGGTTTTCGCGTCGCACTCAACGCTATTAATGCCGAAACAAGC
>JAHEAM010000474.1 GCA_024642765.1 Planctomycetaceae bacterium | reverse complement strand
CTCTTTGGTTGACTTGCCCAAAGACGCAAGTCTGGAAGACGTTCGACGCAAGCTGACAACTGGCGAATTGAATCGCCGTAAAGAACAACTTGTTGCACTTAAAAAACAACGTGAGGAGCTTGTGCGCGAAAGATTGGCTCAGCGCCGTAAGGGCGAGCTCGACAAAAGCAACAACGATCTCCTGCGCGTAACCAACCAGATCAATGTTATCGAAACGATTCTCGGTCAATACGATGACGAAGGTCGTCCGATCGCGTTGGCGATGGGCGTCTCCGACAAACCTGCCTCGGTGTCGCGGTTGGCGCGATCGACTCGTGGTCGTCGCAGTGGTGGATTTGTTTCGATTGACGATAGCCCCTTGTTTATCCGAGGTGAAATTGACCGGCCCAGCGATTCCGTCAAGCGCACAATACCTGATTGGTTCGAAAACGTTCCAGCAAACAATATTCCCCCCGACCAAAGTGGGCGCAAGGAACTGGCCGAGTGGATCACGCATCCCGGTAATCCACTGACGCCTCGTGTGATGACCAATCGTATTTGGCATTGGCTCTTCGGCGCTGGACTCGTAACCAGTGTGGATAATTTTGGAACCACAGGAGCGCTGCCTAGCCATCCCGAACTTTTGGACTTTCTTGCGCAAGAGTTTGTTGAGCAGGGCTATTCGGTCAAGTCTATGGTGCGAATGATTGTAACAAGCCGTACGTACCGACTATCCGCGAAGTATGACGAAAACTCCTTTCGCGCAGATCCAGCGAATTTGTACCTGTGGCGACACAATGAAAAACGCTTGGAGGCGGAGTCGATTCGAGATGCCATTTTGTTTGCGGCTGGACATTTGGACTTGTCGCGACCTGTCGGAACTTTGATCGGTGAGTCCGGGGATGGCGTTATTGGTCGCGGGCGGTTGGGTGTCTCCGAAGATGCAATTATCAATGCGAGAGATTTGCACCGTTCGATCTACCTGCCACTGACTCGAGATGTTGAGCCTGAAATGCTTGCGATCTTTGATGGTGCCGATTCGGCCGCTGTCCAAGGTGCTCGCCAATCGACGAACGTACCGGGCCAAGTCCTATTTATGCTAAACAGCGCGTTCGTCGCCGAACAAGCGAAGGCCGTTTCAGAGCAAATCATCGGCAGGCAGCCACGCACAGGTCGGCAACTGCGAAATCCACAAACGCAATTCAGTACGAAAGATTTTGAAAAGCAATTCAATGCACTTTCCTGGCTCATTTTCAGTCGACCTGCTACCGACAAAGAAACAAATGCGGCCAAAAAGCTTTTGAAGCAATTCAAAGACGATCCATATGGCGGTTGGACGAGTATCGCCCGCGCCATGTTGGCTAGTTCCGAATTCCGAAGTCTTGAGTAAGAGCTTTCGCCGAACAACAGGCAGAAGCCTAACTCTTCACAAACGTAAATTGAAAGAACATCCACTATGCCTCAATCATCAAAGAATCATTGGTGCCATTCAGTCACGCCACTGGTCAACCGCCGCGATATTTTACGTTTGACTTCTTGCGGATTCGGTTGGCTTGCGTTTTCTGGATTGTTCGGAAAAACGGCGTCTGCTCGTTCGTTGAGTTTACCCCATTTACACGTCGACAATCCACTGGCGCCCAAACCGCCCCACTTCCCAGCGAAGGCTAAACGAGTAATCTTCCTCTGCATGCGTGGCGGCCCGTCGCATATCGATACATTTGACTACAAGCCCCAATTGCTCAAAGACACGGGCAAGCCCGGACCACGTCCTGGCTCGAAACTTTTGGGGTCTAAATGGAAATTCGAACAGTCCGGCAAGAACGGCTTGTGGATTTCTGATTTGTTTCCGGAACTTCGCAAACGCGCAGACGAATTATGCCTTATTCGTTCCATGCAAACCGATTTGCCTGCTCACCCACAAGCTTTCGTGCGCATGCATACCGGGACATCTCAGTTCATTCGCCCATCATTGGGAGCATGGACGCTGTATGGTCTTGGGACTGAAAACGAAAACCTTCCTGGCTTTGTGAGTATCGCGCCGCCAAATGGATTTGGTGGTTCCACCAATTATGGAAGTTCTTTCTTGCCGGCCATTTATCAAGGCACTAAGATCGGTAGCGAAAACCGCTCCATTGCCGGCGCTGAGATTCCACATTTGAAACCGCGACTTGATCGTCGTGACCAACGTGCCGAACTTGATTTTCTCAACACGCTAAACGAAACGAAATTAAAACGCGACTTAGTTAACCCTCATGTCGAAGGCGCGATCGAGGCCAGCGAATTAGCTTTCAAAATGCAATCGCAAATGCCAGACGTTATCAACATCGACAAGGAAAGCGAAACAACGAAACGAAGCTATGGAATCGGCAATACCAAGACTGACAATTTCGGACGCAAGCTTCTCTTGGCGCGGCGTTTGGTTGAAAGTGGCGTGCGGTTTGTCGAAGTAGGTCATGGCAACTGGGACCATCACTTCAACCTAAGCCAACGCTTGGAGGAAAGCTGCCAAGAAATCGATTTGCCGATCACAGGACTGTTGGCCGACTTGAAATCAAAACGAATGTTAGACGATACGCTCGTGGTTTGGACTGGCGAGTTTGGACGCACGCCTTACGCACAAGGCAACGATGGCCGCGACCACAACAACAAATCGTTCACTCTGTGGATGGCCGGCGGAGGTGTAAAAGGTGGCTATTCCTATGGCAGCAGCGATGATTACGGTTACGAAGCGATTGAAAATGCTGTTCCCATCCACGACCTTCACGCAACCATTCTCGCTCTCTTGGGTCTCGACCACGAACGCCTCACTTTTAACTACGCTGGCCGCGACTTCCGCCTAACCGACGTCCACGGCAACGTGGTGAAAGACATCATCGGATAAAGAAGCCAGTATGATGGGGCAGGCTTGGGGCCATCCGCGGTGTGTGGGTGGCTAAGGCCTGTATTCCGCTGCTAGAGTCTCGAGGCGATGCCCAATGTTGGAGTCCAAGCTATAGGCGAACGGTCGCTTCAATTAGATTTTGAAAGCAACTCTTTAATAATCTCGTGATAGGTGTTTTTTAGTTTCTGAAATTCTTCTCCAGTTGCTGGGCCGGAGAAGCCGGTGTAGATGGCGTGGACTTCGCCCTTGGCTGTCAGGAATAGGGTGGTTGGAAACGAACGCACGCGGTCGAGGGCGCGGAATGAATCGGTTGCTTTGTCTTTGTCCGCGAGGCCCGCGATCAGCACAGGGTATTTTGTTTGGTGGCGTTCGATATACTTCACTACCTGACGCTTGTTTCGATCGAAGTCGTCAGAAAGCTCAAACGCCAGCCCTACAACTGATAGGCCTTGTTCACGATACTCATCGTAAATACTCGACATAGACTCAGCCGCATCATGGCAGTTGGGGCACCAAGTACCGAACAGTTGCAACACGATAGCTCTGCCAGCGTACTGAGGTTCACCGAGCGAGTGCATCTTGCCATCGAGCCCCATGAAACGCA
>JAHEAM010000473.1 GCA_024642765.1 Planctomycetaceae bacterium | reverse complement strand
AAACTCTGCCGCACCTCACGCGCCTGGCTCGCCCACGGAAAAATGGAAACCCGCTCGAACGTCACCCACCTGATCGTCAACAAACTCGAAGACCTAAACGATTGTCTCCAAAACCTAAACCAAAAATCAAGAGACTTCCGGTAAACACAATCACGCATTGATGTAGGATTTGTGAAGCTATCATCTTTTGACTTTTAGAAAAGTTGTCCGGAACAGTGATGCAACACCGCTACAAAGGTCGATTCGGCGCGGCCGCGAAACACACCAACCAAAAAACCAATTTTTTCGCCATGACCTCCTGCCACAGCAATGTTGGTGTGTTCCTCAAGCAACGATTTGCCAAGCAGCCGATTAACAGCTATTTGATTTTCACTTCAACCCAAACTGGATGATGGTCCGAAGCCGTTGAAAGTCGACTATTCGGTTCCGAGGAATCGGGCCAAAAGACTCCTGCACCCTCGACCGTGAGGGTGCGCGATGGCAACACATAGTCAATGCGTAAGTTACCGACGCTGCGGTCGTCAAAATCGCTGGTGTCCATTGCCGCATCGCCCTTGTGTTCGGCGTTCTTTTTACTTTGCGTCCTGGCCGCCTCAACCGCACCTTTGCTCGTTGGTTTCGGGTCAGCGATCAAAGGTGAATCAAGCACTTGCAAAATCACATTGTCGCGATTGTCACCGTCCTGGGGGTCGGCGTTCATATCGCCGGCGATCACGAACAGCGAACCGGCTGGCAAGCCGCCTTTGTTCCCCTGATCGTCGTAGATGTAAGCACTCATTTTTTCATCAATGTAGTCCGCCCAGAATCGAATTTCATCGTGGTTGCGGGCGCCATTGCGATCCTCTATTCCGTCAAAAACGGGTGGCGTCGGATGGCAAACCAAGAAGTGAATCGATTGGCCATCGATCGTTATGGGCACATCCCAATGACTCTTCGAAGAAAGGCGAAACACGCCCTTGATATCGTCGTTGTAAAAAGGCTTGCTCGTCACAGGATCGATTGGCCAAAGTCCATTCGGCATATCGGCCCATTTGAATTTTTGAAACGTGCGGACATTACTTTCATCGATCGGAAATTTTGAAAGTACGACCATGCCGTATTGACCGGGGTGCCGGCCGAACCCAAACCCATCATCGGGCCCATTCTTTTTTCCGTCACCATTTAAGTCAAATCCAGAATCGACACCCGTGTTGACAGGAGCTGAATAAACAAACGGATAATTGATCGCTTGGCTATCGCCTTGCGGCACAGCCAAATAGTTCTTGCAGAATAGCGTCGCGGCCTGTTTATCAGAATCGAAATCAAATTCATTCAGCAAAACAACATCTGGCCGAATCGTTTGTAATACTTCAGCGACTTGTTTTGCTTGTCGGTTGTCTTGGGAACTCAAATCATCGATCAATTGATGGGCCGCATTTCGATTGAGCGAACAATTAAACGTCGCGAATCGAATTGTTGTTGACCCACCATTGGATAGTTCTTGTGCCCTGGCAACTTGACCAATGCCAATGAAAACCCAAAACAACATTGTCAATTGTCGTATCCAATTATTCATCGCGTTTACTTTTACTTGCACTTTTCCCAGGTCGTTTCCACTCGGATTCGTTTTAGAAATTTTAGGCCTTAAATGGCTCCGCTGCCACCCAACTCGCCTTTGGCAAACAACAACTCAAGTTAGCGAGTATAAAAATTCGTGAGATAGAAAGAATAAACGAATTTAGCCTAGTCAATTGATGCTGGCTGGTTCGCGTTTCGGAGCCTGGAACCAGACGAAACAGTGGCAGCCCACAGCGACATTCCCAACTGTCGCCAGAACAACGCGACTACGAAAATGAATAGATTTACAGAGGGTGAAGGAGCGCCGATCATTTCTTCCACCAAACCAACTACTACAATGGTTATTGCAAGTCCATCAATCGCAAAATCGCGGCGGAAGAAAACGCAGAATAGCAGATAACACCAGGCAATGCCCACCACCGCACCCGCGACCAATCCACCATTCAACGCCGTATTCAAGACAATGTTATGACAGTGAAAACTATGATCGATCATCACGAATCGAGCCGTGCAGTAGCCGTATCCAAACAATGGAGATTCTAGAATGCGGCCAAGCCCATAGGCCCAAATTTCCGTTCGACCCGTTGCTGTAAAAAGCTCGTCTGTATTCCCTGACTTTGTTAAACTCAACAAAGTGTCTTCCACAATCCAATCCAAACGTCCTGTGCTAAGCGCCGCGAACAACAGCAAAAACGCCAAGCTCGCCACGAAAAAAACGATGGCCGTGTTGGCTCGTAACCGCAACCAACCTTGCAAAACGACGAGTAAAGCCAATACAGTCACTAACATGGACGTCCGGCTCAAGCAGCTAACCAACGTGATCGTTGCCATCAAGAGTACGGGTGCCGAAACCAATGGGCTGACCTTGCGTGAAACAGTTAACACCGAAAAAAGGATAAGTGTGTAGGCACTATAAAAGCCTAATTCATTTGGGTGACCAAGCCCGCCCATGCGCTCCACGATATCGGTTTGCGTAATTTTTTCTTGCCAAATTCCGATTTCAGGAAAGTACCAATAAGCGATCCAAGACCCCGCGAGATAAAGAGCCGTTGAAAAACCCATGGTCTTGAGCAAATCTGTCGCGCCCAATACACGCATCCCAGCTGGAATGAACAACACAATACCAAACAACGAACACCACGCCGCCATGCTGTACATAGGTTCGATGCTAAACACGACCGAGACACCGTTCCACAGGGTGTAAATCGTAACCAAGATTCCGGGCCACGTCAGAAAGTCGCGGTACGAAACGGGAAACAACCAAAACAATCCTGCGACACCACTTGCTAACGAAACGAGCAGACGCAGGTAGATCTGCCAGTGTACGGTGAATTCCTCGTCACCGGCCTTACCAACAAAATCCGCACCGTTGAGAAACACGATGCAAAATACAAGCAGCGATGCTAGACGGTGCTCCCACTTGGCAAATGGGCGCACATTTTCCCAAGCTGGTTTGGATAGATAAGAAAAAGTGGCAGCAACTGATGTCATTTCGAGTCAATAAAACGATGTGTATCGGCAAGGGGGTTAACGAGGCAAAGCTCGCCGTTCGACCGATTCCAACTCACTGGCATCTTCAATATCGGATCGATGGTCTACTCTGCGGCGTACGCGACTATGGGTTTCGCGATCCCCCTCATCATTACGTCGTCCAACTTGCTCTACTCGTGAGCGCGTCAGGAAATCGCTAAACATGGCCACAGATATTCCTAATAAGGCGGAAAAGAATGCAGCCGCAACGGCTAACAGCGAACGCTTCGGACTCACTGGTTTCCATCGAATCACTGGTGGCGTCACGACTGATACGTTGGATAACGCAACTCGGTCCAATTCCGAACTAATCCTCGCTTCTCCCAGTTTGCGAGCATAGTTTCCATAATTCTCTCGTGCCGTTTCGATCTTGCGTTGC
>JAHEAM010000472.1 GCA_024642765.1 Planctomycetaceae bacterium | reverse complement strand
TCGCTGATTAAAGCTCGTTTCACGATTTACGGTACCCTGAGTCGTTAGGCAGAGAGCATTAAAGCCCAAATAAAACTTGGTGAATTTAAGATGAATTTTGATGAGTCAAATATTGCCAAATGTTGGGCAAACAAGATCGTTCTATTCGTCTTATGTCGGGATTCTGCACATTGGCCATTCAAAATCTAAAGTGCATAGTCTAGAAATGATACAAATCAATTGCAACGTAGGGAAACTGCCGATCAGAGAAGAAAAAACGATTGAGAAGCCGATCTTCGACTGCATCACAAACCAATTACCCTGTCAAATCTGGACCCGATCGCCTAAAGAACCTGCGACAAAAGCATGAAAATCCTAGCAATTGAATCTTCGACGATCAAATCAGAGATCGCTCTGCTCGACAACAAACGCTGCCTGTCGACAAAAAAAGCAAACAATAAACAACAAAGTTCATCTTGTCTAACGGCCCTAATCGAAGAAGCTATCAAGGAAACGAAGTTGACGACCTGCGAAATCGACTTAGTTGCCGTTTCGATCGGACCAGGTTCATTCACGGGTTTGCGGGTCGGTTGCGTCATCGCCAAAACAATCGGCTATGCCATGGGAACACCGATTGTTGCCGTACCGACACACCAAATAATCGCCTCTCAAGGTGCCGAACACTTCAGATCGACTGAGGAGAACTTAGTGCGGGTGATCAGTGATGGGCAACGAAAACAACTTTTTGCTTCGGAGTGGTCACTTGATGAGCTGGGACAAGTTGGCGCAGGGACCTGGCCGGTAATTGTGGACCCCGTCGATTGGATTCAATCGATTTCGCAATCCGACTTGCTGTGCGGCGCAGGGATCAAATTGTTACGGGATTTTGGACTCAGTCATCAATACTTGGCAAATGAATCGACTTGGCAACCAACAGCCGAAACATTGGGACGAATTGGCCAAGACAAATTTGAGAGAGGCGAAGTCGCTGACTTGTGGAGCTTGACACCGTTCTACCTTCGCCCAAGCGCCGCCGAAGAAAAAGCCAAAAAAGCTTAGCCAAGGTGTTGTTCAAGAATCCCCCTTTGGTTAATCCCTGGCATTTGAATTCGGGGAGCGATGGCATTTGGTAGGCAAGGGTGGCAACCCTTGGGACAACCCCAAACAAGGGTTTTTGAATAACGCAGCGATTGAATCTTAACCGAGCGATGGCATTTAGAAAGAATTGAAGGCCCAATGCCCACCAATTCTACCTGATGTGCAACGTCATCCATACGAAATATTATTTCAGGACATTTCTTCGGCAAATAAACTGAGCATGTTCGAAATCGATGTTCGTAAAAATTCCGTTACGAACAACTACTCCGAGCCGATTGGAGTTTCCATGTCAGCAAGTAAATAGGCCGCAATCGCAAGAACCGTTGCGCAGTCACCCAACTCCTGTGGGTTGACCTTGTCGACTGTATCGGCGTTCGTGTGATGGGTGTTGAAGTACAATCGGCCATCCACGTTCAAACCCATGCAACAGGTGCCAGTGGATTTCAGCTTGCTAACGTCGGCTCCGGAGTACCCTTGTTTCATTTCCATTCGCCCCAGTGGCGACATCAGACTGAGAATCTGTTCGACTTGAACGCTGGCCCGATTCTCAGATGCGGCATCTTGCATTTCGAGCGACAGGCCTTTTGGAACGAATCCGCCAGAGTCCGATTCGATTCCGGCGATGTGTTTCTCTTGCTGGTGACGTGCGGCATAGTAACGAGCACCTGCTCCACCCTGTTCTTCGTCGGTCCATAAAACAACACGAATGGTCCGCCTCGGCTTCAGTCCTGCCACGCGAATCAATCGCAACGCTTCCATCGCTGCAACACAACCGGAACCGTCATCTTGCGCACCCTGACCTACATCCCAGGAATCGATATGCCCGCCGATCACAACGATCTCGTCCGGTTTCTCGCTACCGACGATTTCAGCCAGGACATTTGCCGATGGTTTTTCGCCTTCGCTATGTGCGTCCATTTTCAATCGAACTCGGGTTGGAATTCCTCGATCCTGAAACCGGCGCAACATCATCGCGTCTTCAACCGAGATTGCTGCCGCGGGAACTTTCTTTTCTGGATCTGTGTAAACCATTGCACCGGTGTGAGGCGAACTCAATGAATAGGCGGTGACGGAACGCACAAGAGCTGCCACTGCTCCTCGTTCAGCCGCCCAACTCGCACCGAAAGTTCGGTATTTGACTGTCTCGCCGTAACCCGCACCTTTTTCGTCGGAATACTGGGGCATCGTCGCATTGAAGACGACGATCTTGCCTTTTACGTCGGATTCGTTGAGGCCGTCCAGTTCTTCTTTGCTATCGACAACGACAACTTCGGCTTCTATTCCTTGCGGCGCGGTTCCAATAGAGCGTCCGAGTCCCAACATCGACAAGGGTTTGGCTCGTGGCTCTAGCAGCTCACACGATTCCTCGCCACGAACCCAGTGCTCTACCATAACCAATTCCGTTTGCGAGTTTACGTGACCATCCTTCGCAAGGGTTATTTTCGCCCACTCAGTTGCCTTGAGCAAAGATTCGGAGCCGCTAACCCGATGGCCAATATCGTCGCACAACTCGATCAGCTTGTGATAAGCATGATTGTCTTTGCGGCCCACTTCAATGATTTTGGCGACGGCAGGTTCCCACTGATCAAGGGACCCATTCGGTTTCGCTACCTGCCCCAAAACTGGGCTCGCAAACACAAGTAAAAACAAAAACAACAAACGGTTCATGTTCATGTATGACAACCTGCAATCAAAGCCTACCAACAAAAAGTGTTGGGGTTAAATTATTAAACGCTCAGCGCCGCCGAAGACCGACAAACATTTTGGGCGTTACTTGAAGTCGCAAGGAACTAAATAAATTGGTTGATGATGTTCTCTAGCAATTCTTGACGACCGCTTTCATTAGGTGTTGAATCCCCAGCTTGAATCGCAAACTGAGAAAGAGATTGGAAATCGTGCTTCCCTTTCTCGATATCCGCCCCAAGTCCAGAGTCCCATGATGAATAGCGTTTTTTCAACATTTCATCGTAGCGGCCATCGGCCCGAATCGCAGCTGCAATTCGCAAGCCTTTGGCAAAAGTATCCATACCGCCAACATGAGCGTGCAACAAATCAAGTGGATCAATACTTTCGCGTCGAACTTTTGCATCAAAATTGACTCCGCCGGGTGCAAGCCCTCCGTACTTGAGCAACACCAACATCACCTGAGCCGTGAGATAAATGTTTGTCGGGAATTGATCGGTATCCCAACCCAACAGTTCATCTCCCGTATTCGCATCGATTGAACCAAGGCAGCCTTGGGCTCCCGCATATTCCAATTCATGCATCATGCTGTGACCGGCCAGCGTCGCATGGTTGGTTTCAATGTTCAGCTTGAACGAATCGATCAAGTCGTATGCACGCAAGAAATTGATACAAGCAGCGGCATCACTATCGTACTGGTGTTTCG
>JAHEAM010000471.1 GCA_024642765.1 Planctomycetaceae bacterium | reverse complement strand
TGCGGTGCAGCGTTTGGCGATTGCGGAAATGATCGGGTGGACTTCGGGTCCCAGAATTTCAGGCGTCCCAATGGCCTCATAAAAATTTTTGCCTTTGACGTCTGCGTTGCCAAACCACTCGGGAAACCGTTGGTTTACCCAAACGATATTGCTTTCGCTGTTGAGAATCGCAATGCCATTTGGAGTGCAGTCTAGAATAGAATACGTGCAGGCCAAATTGCGAACTAATTCAAATTCCGCTGATTGACTGCTATTAGCGTTGCTAAAGTTTACATAGGCCGCTGAGTAGTGTCCGCTATTAAGTTGCGACAGAAACTCGATCGGTTCCGAAGTGAAATAGGTTCGAGTCTCATCCTTTTTTTCGATTGGAGCGTCGCTTGCGCCAAGTACTAAGATATTTGTCACGTTAGGTTCCATGATCGCAGCACCGAACGACGACGCCCTCGTCCTGAACTGCCCAAAAAGTCCAGACGCGGAAACCGGCCGAATACCGCCATTGATATTGCTACCCAGAATTGCTGATATGCATCATTGTTCGACGAATGATCGCGAGTTGCAAGAACCGAAATTACATTTTTTCACAAGGAAATCAAATGAACCGAAATCGTCTAACGGCGTCTCATCTGTTAGAGTTTGATACCGAACCTAGTGGCCCACCGGAACGACATATGACGACTGGCACTAAGTGAGAAGCTTGGGGCTTGGGATTGCCGTTAGGGTGCCCCAAGGGCGTGCTGTGCCGCCTAGCTAGGGGAAGCCAAATCCATTTCAAAGTCATCTACCTTCGAGTCAATTAGTTTGAGCAAGAAGAAAAACAAACAAAACAAAGTCCGTACGGAATTTCGCAAGAATTACGACTCGCGACGCCGCAAGAACGATTTTACGAAAGAGTTTGGCGATGGCGACAAGAATCTCGACGACCTTGCATCGCAAGAACGTGTTTCAGGAAAGGGGCGTTGGACACGAAAACGTACCATTTCCGGGGACCATTCTGACGAAACGCAATCCGGGTTCGACGTCACCTTGCAAGTCGATGCCAATGCGGCAATCGAGGGGCGAGTCCTTCGCGTTCATGGTCTTTCAACAATTATCCATACGGCTCAAGGCGAATTTGAATGTTCGATCCGTGGGTTGCTGAAGAGCTTGGCAACGGACTTGCAAAACGTTGTCGTTGCTGGTGATTGGGTGCGAGTGGTGCCGGCCGCCGAAAACCAAGCAGTCGTTGTCCGCGTCGAAAGCCGCCGCAATTTTATTAACCGCACAAGTCGCGGTCGGCAACAAGTCATTGCCTCCAACATCGATTTGGCCTTGATTGTCGCCAGCGTTCAAGAGCCTGCCCTGAAACCAAACTTGATCGACCGATTTTTAATTGCTGCTGAAAAAGCAAATATCCAGCCGATCATCGTGCTCAATAAGGTTGATTTGATCGACCCGGCGACAATCCAACCCTTGATCGGAGTGTGGGGACAGTTGGGCTATCCCATTGTTTCGGTCTCGGCCGCAACAGGTTTGGGGATTGAGCGTTTGCGAGAATTGGTTGCCGGTAGAGATTCTGTTGCGACGGGGCAAAGTGGTGTCGGCAAAAGTTCGCTTTTGAACGCGATTGATCCAACCCTCAAACGACGCGTTGGACACGTCAGCGATGACAATAGCAAGGGACGCCACACAACGACCACGGCGGAGCTAATTCCCTGGATCGGCGGCGGACACATTATTGACACGCCCGGTATTCGTCAATTTCAGCTTTGGGACGTGATCCCTGAAGAAGTCGAAGGGTACTTTCGAGACCTACGACCTTTCACTCATCAATGCCGTTATCCCGATTGCACCCACTCGCATGAGGAAGACTGCGCCGTGAAAGACGCAGTGGCGGACGGTTGGATCGACGTGCGGCGTTATGACGGTTTTCTGCAAATTCGCTCAGGCGAATAACAATTGTTTGTAGCTATCTCCAGTGAACGCGAGTTAACACAGCGTCCAAAGATATTAGAACGACGAGAGATACGTTTCGATTCGAAAGCATCAACCGGACGGCGCGTCGAGGTAGGGGTCGAGTCCCATTTCGAGTTGCAATTCGTGGCGTTGGCTTTCTTGGTACATCAGTATTTTACGCCCACGAAAGTTATTGCGTTCTAAGTTGCGCTGCGCCGTTCGAAACCAGCGTGCAAACCCGCCGAGTGATTCGGACGAACGGTTTTTGTAGCCCTCGATCTGTTTTTGGATGCGTGCCGAAAGACCTTTTTCGAGCAAGTCGTCTTCCAACGACATGAATTGACGGAAGGAACCCGGATCGCCTTGACGCCCGCATCGTCCGATCAATTGACGATCGATACGGGCCGAATCGTGCAGCTCTGAGCAGATCACGTGCAGGCCTCCGAGCTCAAGCGTAGCCACATCGAGTTTGATGTCGGTGCCACGCCCCGCCATGTTGGTTGCGACCGTAACTCGGCGGAATTCGCCCGCATGTGCCACGATTTCAGCCTCTTTTTCGTGCTGTTTTGCATTCAAAACGTTGTGCGGTATGTCTCGCTCGGTCAACAAGGCAGAGAGGTGCATCGATTTGTCAATCGATCGCGTGCCGATAAGAACAGGTCTGCCGGCTTGATGCAATTGCGCGACTTCGTCGGCGATCGCTAACCATTTGGCGTTGTCGGTTGCAAAGACGCGATCTTTCCAGGCCTCGCGTCTTGGAGGTCGGTTGGTCGGGATTTCAAGAACAGGAGTTTTATAAATAGTTTCCAGTTCAGCAGAAGAGTTTCCTATCGTTCCCGTCATGCCGGCCAAACGATCGTACTTCAAAAAAAGGTCCTGCAATGTGATGCGTGCCGCTTCGTGTGTTTCGCCAGTGATTTTGACGTGTTCACGAGCCTCGATCGCTTGGTGCAATCCTGCTCTCCACTTTCGCCCTTCGGCCAATCTGCCAGTGAACTCGTCGACAATGATGACTTCGCCGTCGCGGATAATGAAGTGGCGATCTTGGACATAGTAGCGTTCGACTAAGATCGCAAGTTCTACTTGTTCGTAGATTTCAATGGCCGAGAAATTTGCGAGATTCGGGTCATTTGCCAGTCGTCGTGTCAGCATTCGGCCATCGGAGGTGAGAGTTATCGCGTGAGTTACAGAATCGACTTCGAAATGTTTGTCGATTTCAAATTCTTTTGATACCCGAGCTCCCCAAGCAAACAGTGGTGTGCGGGCGTCATCGCCATCCGGTCCCATGCTGCTGACGACAAGAGGGGTGCGAGCTTCATCGATCAAGATATTGTCTGCCTCGTCGATCAACGCGAAGTACAAATCGCGTTGGACCGGTTGTTCATCACTCGTTGAATTCTGGTCATCAAGAAGACTCGCAAACCGATTCACCAATCCCAACTGCTGCCGGCGGGTCAACAATCGATCACGCAAGAAGTCGAAGCCGATCTCTTTAGCGGTCGTGTAAGTGATATCGCAACGATAGGCGGCGCAGCGTTCCTGAGGTTC
>JAHEAM010000470.1 GCA_024642765.1 Planctomycetaceae bacterium | reverse complement strand
AGGAAGCAAATAGCGTTCCCAACAACAGAACTCGTTTGATCATTTTTCACCTTTCAGCGAAACGGTGAGTCAAAGAAAAGACAAAAGTCAGGTTTAGCATAGAACCGTTGACTACGCTGACAATTTTAGCAGAAGACAATTAAGTTTTCACTCAGCAGCGAACAACGGACTATTCGATTGAACTATCCGTGAGCGGAGAATCGGCGGCCTCGTCTCCGCAACTTACAGTTGCGTCCCGAATAGTCGCGGTTTTCGGGTCGATGGCGCCTACGTATTTCTCAGGTAATCGACAATGAATGACGACTTTTTCCTCGGTAAATTGTTTTGAGATCACGTCGCCATGTGCAGCAAGAAAGGCAAGCAATTTTCCGTTTCCGACATCCGTTTCAACGATAATGTTTCGGAAATTTCGAGTCAACGCCTCGCTAACTTTTTGACTCAGCAAGTTGAAATTTTGGCGAGTCTTTGCACTGATTTCGACAGCGTTTGGGTACCGAAGTCGCAAGGCTTCAAGGTACGAAGAATCGGTCACGGCGTCGATTTTGTTTAAGATCAGCAACGTATCTTTTTCGTCGATTTCCAAATCGTGCAATACCGCGTAAACCGAAGCAATCTGTTGATAGACTGCTGGGCTACTGGCGTCGGCCACGTGTAGCAGCAAGTCGGCTTGATTGGCTTCCTCCAACGTTGCCTTGAAGCTGGCGACCAGTCGGTGGGGCAAATCGCGAATGAATCCAACGGTATCGCTAAGCAAGACGGGACCCCAATTGGGTAACGTCCAACGCCTTGTGCGTGTATCGAGCGTTGCAAACAATTTGTCTTCGGCCAAAACACCAGCACCTGTAAGGGCGTTCATCAGTGTGCTTTTGCCCGCGTTGGTATAGCCAACCAGTGACACAGTCATGCGGCCGGCCCGCGAGCGCACAAGGCGTTCTTTTCGAGCTTCGACGTCTTGCAATTCCGATTTCAGCTCGTGAATTCGTTTTTCGACCAACCGACGGTCGACCTCCAATTGCTTTTCGCCAGGACCCCGCATCCCCACACCCATCTTGATACGCGATAAGTGTGTCCACATGCGTTTAAGTCTGGGTAGAGAATACTCGAGTTGCGCTAGTTCGACAGCGAGTCGCGACTCATAGGTTTGCGCGTGGGTAGCAAAGATGTCAAGAATCAGCTCCGTGCGATCGATTACCTTGACTCCCAATGCCTTTTCCAAATTTCGTGTTTGGCCTGGCGATAAGTCGTTATCGAAGATCACAACATCCGCAGCATGAAACTCAATAAGATTCTTGAGTTCTTCAACTTTTCCAGAACCAATGTAAAACGCGATGTCCGGTTTGTCGCGGCGCTGTACCATTCCCCCAAAGACGTGAGCTCCAGACGTTTCAGCAAGCCCCTGGAGTTCGTCCAACGGGTCAGCATCGCCCGTATCTTGACCATCTAATATGACGCGAACCAAAAGCGCTGCTTCTTGATTGATTGCTTGACTTCGTTGGCGATCGTGCACGTTTGTCTATTAAGCCTTTTGGGGAAACTGCGGATTTTCTAAAAGTACGATGATCTTTGAATTCTAACCATTTGCAGACGCGAATAGAAACGGGTGCTATCTCGTAAACTGCAAATTTGGCAATCCGTCTTAGGACAATACTGGTGAGAATTGGTTCAAGCTGCAACAAAAAACAGTTTAGGCTCGGGTTCTTTTGATAGTTTCGAATGTCAATCGGATATCATCTGGAACAGGTGCTTCGCAAACGATTCTCTCCCCAGAAACAGGATGGTCGAACGCAAGCCGTCGTGCATGCAACGCTTGGCGATCGAGGACGACCACTTCATCGGAGTCGTCCCGAGTCAATTCTTGCATCGTCAATCGCGAGCGCCCAGAATAAAGTTTGTCGGCCAATATAGGGCAACCTATCGAGGCCATATGCACACGCAATTGATGTGTCCGACCCGTTTCGGGGCGCATCACAATCCAAGCAAAACCACCTATACGTTCCATTACTTCATACTTCGTCCTGGCTGGTCGACTCGACGAGTGGCCCTCACGAATCGCCATTTTTTCACGTTGGTACGGGTGCATTCCAATGGGGCGATCAATCCAGTCATTATCGCGATCAGGAGCGGGCGAAACGATACCAATATACTCCTTCTCCACCTCGCGTCTCTCGAACTGTTTCGTGATTTTCGCGTGGACATTGTCGTTCTTGGCAATCAAAATCACACCAGACGTATCGCGATCTAAGCGATGAACAATTCCCGGCCTTGTACTACCCCCCAATGTCGAAAGCGATGTGAAATGATAGGAAAGCGCCGCCACCAAAGTCCCTGACCAATGGCCGCGGGCCGGATGAACAACCATATTTGGTGGTTTGTTGACGACGACAATCGATTCGTCTTCAAACAAAATATCCAGCGGAATATTCTCGCCAATCGGAGCGTCAGGGGAATCTGTGGGGACTTCTAATGTTATTTTTTGGCCAGTCTTTATCCGCAGCGAAGGCTTGCCGTTTTTGCCATCGACCCAAACCAAACGTCGCCGGATAGCGGTCTGTAAACGAACTCGGCTAATTCCCAGGACCTTGGTGGCCAAAAATGAATCCAAACGTGATTGATCGAAATCCATATCGACTTCGAGTTCGATTCGATCTGCATTGAGCGACTCACTTGGTGCCTCATCCATATCCGATCAAGTCCTTTCCTCAATACCTTCGAACAGCCTTGATCCAACACGAATCATGGTAGCGCCACTTTCAATCGCCCAAACAAAATCATGACTCATCCCCATCGAAATTTCGTTTAAGGGGTGCATGTCAGTTGCCTCTATCTTCAAAGAATCAGATAAGTCTCGCAAGCTTTCAAACTGACGTCGAGTCTCAACTTCATCGCAATCCAAACCACCCATCCCCATCAATCCGCTCAAGCGAATGTTTGTGAAGGAATGCATTTGTGCCAAGGCTGAGGGGACATCGGCAAACTTCAAACCATGCTTTTGTGTTTCACCGGAAATGTTAACTTCAAGCAAGCAATTCACAACGCAATTCTGAGATTCCGCTGCCGCATTGACGGCCTCCAACAAGCGGAGGCTATCAATCGAATGAATCCAATGGGCGGTGGGCAATACCCACTTGATTTTGTTGCGTTGTAAGTGGCCGATGAAATGCCATTCCAACTTTAAATCATTAAGCAAATCGACTTTGGCTCGCATGGCGTCCGGTCGATTTTCGCCGATCGCATTGCATCCGGCTTCGTATAGACAGCGCATTATTTTGGCATCGACATATTTGGTCACACCTATCAATTTCACTGACTCAGCCTTACGACCACAACGCTGGCAAGCCAACTCAATATCGTCCTGAACCGAATGTAGATTCCTTTTCAGACGCTCAATAACCTCAGCAAACATCATTCGATTTCGATGATCAGTTGCATCGTTCCGTCGTTCGAAAAGCGTCCCAAGAAAAAATCGCAGTGCACGTTTTTGCCT
>JAHEAM010000469.1 GCA_024642765.1 Planctomycetaceae bacterium | reverse complement strand
AGCCCCGTGATTCCCAAGACTTCACCGGCGTGCACTGCGAAACTGACGTCTCGAACCT
This sequence comes from Planctomycetaceae bacterium, assembly GCA_024642765.1. Lineage (GTDB taxonomy): Bacteria > Planctomycetota > Planctomycetia > Pirellulales > Pirellulaceae > BJ22. The sequence goes on along the minus strand of JAHEAM010000469.1, from coordinate 3,431 downwards.
TGTTGGACCAACTCAGATTTTCGATGGCCAATCGGACTCGACCAACTTGCCGTTGTGCAATAGGATACTCATTCTCAAAGGGTCGCCCGACCATCATTTCAATCAACTGGCGACGATGGGTTTCGGCGATGGGCTTCTGATCAATCAACTCACCGTCGCGCAGGACCGCCACATTGTCAGCTATTTCCAGGATTTCATCCAATCGATGACTAACGTAAATGACGCCGATCCCTTGGGCTTTAAGTTCGTTGACGATTTGGAATAGTTTCGCGACTTCACTGGGTGTTAACGTTGCAGTAGGTTCGTCCATGACCAGAATCCGGACGTCCGTGTTGAGAGCCTTGGCGATTTCAACAATCTGTTTTTGGGCGATGCTCAAACTCGCTACTATCGTTTCAGGATCCAGGCGATTGCCTAGTCTCGCAAACAGCTTGCTCGCGATCACTTTTTCCTTTTGCGTATCAATGAAGCCCCATGAATGTTGGGGCTGGCCGAGAAATAAATTTTCACGAGCCGTCAAAAATGGTACCAAGTTGAATTCCTGGTAGATGACTCCGATTCCGGCTTGCAAGGCCGATTGGGGAGTCGAAAGATCGACTGGTTTACCCTCAATTTCAATCGTTCCGGAATCGGAACTTTGGACACCGGCCAGGATCTTGAGCAAGGTGCTCTTGCCCGCTCCGTTTTCACCAATGAGGCCCAAGACCTGTCCAGGTCTCAACTCGATTCCAACTCCTTTGAGTGCTTGCACGCCAGGAAACGACTTGCAAATGTTGTTCATCCGCAAGAGCGGTGCGAGTGTAGCAAGAGACGGAGTTGTCATGCGTAAAATTCTGCGGGAATTATTTCTCGTCCTTGAGTTCTTCGTCAGCAAACGCGTCGGCTTGAAAGTATAATTCCGGCTTAATCATTCGAACTTTGGGAACGTCGTCTCCACTAAAGTAATTCTTGATGTATTGAGCGCTCAGCGTTCCCATCTTTTTCGGAAACTGGATTGGGTCGGCGAAGATACGTCCGTCTCGAATCGCCAGCTTACCGATCTTTTGTCCATCAAATCCAATGACTTTGATTTGGGTTTGCAACTTCTCTTCTTCGATCGCGCTCACAGCACCCAAGGCAGCTGGATCATTGATCGCAAAGACTCCGACGAGATCTCGATTGGCCTTGAGTGCATCCTTGGTTTGCTTTTGGCTGGCGACTTCTTCAGCCAAACTTGGTAACTGGGCGACGATTTCGATTTGCGCGTTTGCGTTAGCGGCGTCGGCGTTGTGGACGTCGATCACTTCGCGGAAACCTCGCACGCGTTCTTGGCAGGATTCTGCCTGCTCGTAATCCAACACCAAGATCTTGCCCCCTTTATTCCCAAGAGCCTGAATCATGGCAGTCCCAGCCAATTTGCCACCTGCAAAGTTATCGGTCGCAACATGATTTTCGACCTTCGCATCCGGAGCAAGACAAGCGGTATCGGCGGTAAAGACCGGAATGCCAGCGGCATTCGCGTCGCGGATCGGACCGCCGACTGCGTTTGCATTGCAAGGCGTGATGAGGAGTGCGTCAACTTTTTGAACGACGAGATCCTTGATTTGTTTCGCTTGTCGGTCGGCACTATTGTCGCCACCGAATACGATGACTTCGTAGTCGCCACCAAGTTCTTTTTCTGCGGCGGCCGAAAGATCGAGAAAGAAGGGATTGACGGTGGTTTGGAGCAGGATGCCGACTTTCTTTTTGGAAGAGCCTTCCGCCTTGCCAGAATTGTCAGTGTTTTTGGTCGTTTGTCGTGAGCACGATGCGAGGAACAGAGTGAACAGAACTAGCCACCAGAAATGAACAGGACGAACCATTTCGTGCTCCGAAAGAACCAAATCCAAAAGGGTTGATCAACGAGTCCCAATATCCTACCAGACGGCGAGCTTCAAAATGTGCGACGAACACATCACAAGCTTCCGTCTTAGCATCGCTTGACGTAGGTCGGCCACTCTTCTCGTACACGACATTAAAATTCCAAACAAACGAGCCTTTCGTGCCCGACATTACAAACAGGCAGGAGTGCACGTTCTATGTGAGTGGGGACTCCAATGCTCAAATCGACAAACTTATAGCGAGCGCAGGTCGCTCCTTATTTCACTTCCTCAACCCAGATATTGCGGTAGCGTACGGGGTTGCCGTGGTCTTGCAAAAATACCGGACCCAATTCGGGGCCCGGCTTGCCAGGAGCGGCCGTTGTGTTGCGTTCGCCAGGCAATTCCACGTCGTCGTGGATTTTTACTCCGTTGTGAAAAACGGTGATTCTCGGATTGGAAACGAGTTTCTCGCCTTCGTATTTCGCCGCCATAAATTCAACGTCGTAGGTTTGCCATGCAAGCGGCGGCAAACACATATTAACATCAGGCGCCTTCACTGAATAAAGTCCACCGCATTCGTTGTCTTTGCCTTCCAAGCCAAATGAATCCAGCATTTGAACCTCGTAACGACCTTGCAAATAAAGGCCACTGTTGCCACGTGCCTGCCCATTAGCCTCTGGCATGTAAGGCAAACGGAACTCAATGTGCAATTTGTGACTGCCGAATTTTTGCTTGCTCATGGTTCCTTGTTGCAGTAAACCATCGTCGGATAGTTTGCCGCTTTCCCACTGATCGGCGTTCTTACCATCAAAGAGAACGATCGCGCCCTCGGGTGGCTTTTTCCCGAGCGTTGGACTCTCGCGATTTACTTTTTTCAAAGTCCCAATCGCGTTGCCGCTGTGATCGGTGACCTTTAATTCGTCGCCGGTAATAGTGACCACAAAATTGTCTTCGGAAAAAACTACTGATTCACCATCGCGTTCGCCTTCATTCTCAGGGCGAGTCGGCTCTTCACCGTTCCACCCAGCGCCCGGCAATCCTCCGTGGTATCCAGTGGCTTTGAATTTCCCTTTGCCGATGGCGATCACTTGAACACCTAGTTTCTCGTCACTTCCGGCGAGGTCGCCGACATATTCGCCCTGGAATGCAAAGTCTTCGTCGACTGCTAAAAGATCGTTCTTCACGTCAGCCTGCATACCGTACGACTTCGCGATCAAGTCAGAGATCAACCCTGTGCAAAACACAAAAACAATTAGGCCTAAACGTGTTCGTTTCATTTGAATCCAACTTCGATAAAGGAATTAATATCAAGATCTAATGATCGGCCAACGGTCGCTCATTCTACGGTAAAATTTAGAACCTATCAGGCCGGTGCCGTTTGCTCCAACAGGCGAATCCACTCCCCGACAAATTGGCCATTATCATGATAAGTCCGACCGCTGACGAGATTTCCATCAATGACACAAGGCGCATCAACAAAAATCCCGCCACAGACCTCCAAGTCGAAACGACATTTTGGAACGGTGGCCATCCGACGCCCGCGAACGCAGTCGGCGAATGCAGGTATCTCGACTCCATGACAAACACTTG
>JAHEAM010000048.1 GCA_024642765.1 Planctomycetaceae bacterium | reverse complement strand
TTTGAAACTCGTGATGATACAACTTTGGGGATTTACCCCTTTCATGATCGTTCGAATCGTGCCGTCCTTGCCCGACGTATCCATGCCTTGCAAAACGAGAAGCAGAGCCCGCCTGTTTTCGGCATAAAGTTTGCGAGCCAAATCGATAATGACTTTCGAGTTCTTACCGATTTGTTCTTTTGCGGCGGCCTTGTCAATGTTTTTGGTTTCTGGCTCGGGACTCAAGTCAACCAAATGACATTTCTCACCAAACTTCAATTTCAATGGCAAGTGCGGCATGAAAACTAACTTATCAAAGAATGTGCAAATCGAAAACGGACATCATCGGGCTTTATGATAGCCAATCCAAAATCCTCTGCACGAACGCATTGGAAATACTCTGGCATTTTGCGATAGATTTTAGCAACCACAGACCTGTTTTTTCCAATTGGGGCACGGAAAAAAGTACCAATTACAATGAGTTGTTAAAACAACCGGTTTCGAGATTTAACCGGTTTCGAGATTTTTGGTGGGCAGCACATGTACCTCTGTGGCTTAAACAAATTAGCAAATGGTGTCGTTTCGATCATCCAGATTTTCGCAGCTGGAACCGATGGCACCGAATACGTGGTCGACAATCCGATCACCGCCTCTAATCCGATCGCGATTGTTGGCCCGAGCACTTTCAATGATTAGGGGGCTGGTGCTCCGATTCTTCGACGCGTCGACTCACAAGGTTTTGATTTGCGTTTTGCGGAATGGGTCAACGAGGACCAATCACACGGTAGTGAGTCGCTTGATTGGCTGCTTCTTCCGAAGGGCCTGTTCACCACAAATGATGGCAGTTATTGGAAGGTCGGCGAATTTGATCTGGCTGACGTGGGGCAATGGGCGACAATTAACTTCAGCCAACGATTCAATAAGCTGCCGAAAGTTTTTGTTGCCATCCAAGATAATGAATCAGACGTACCAGTGATCGTGCGACTTAAAAACGTTACGACGAGTTCATTTGAGGCTGCGTTGTTCGTCGAAGAAATATTGGTGGCTTCATCGTCGCCCACAGCCCGAGTTGGATTCATCGCTGTTGTGCCTGCGGCCGATTCAGGTGTTGTGAGCTTGGGCGACAGGACCGTGCCCTATCTGTTCGAGTGGGCTTGGCCGGATTCTGGATTTACGGGAGAGGGAAGTGGGTACACGCTCGGAGCAATCGAGGAGACGTCCACCGAGCATGCCGAACCTGCAATCACATTTGCTCATCCGACAGCCAGATGCATTATTGGCGGCGACTTCATGTCTGGTGCAAGTTGGCCGAGTCTCTATCGCGACTGCTACTGCATAGCCGATTTTTCCGAGGGCTGGTTAAAAGCGCTACGGCCATCCGAAAATCATGACGCAGTCGTCGAAATGCCTTTCGCGACTGGAATTCGCGGCGTCACTGATTTCAAGTTTGATCCGAATACGGAACGACTTTACATGGTTGGTCGTGGCTCAAGTTATTTCTTTCCAGAAAACATTGGCCTCGACGGGATTTTCTACATCGAGCCCATAAACGACAACTAAAAGTGCTCGTCCCTTTTTTGAAGCGCGATTCCTCGGCAAGTTTCAGAACTCGTTTTGGTTTCTACTTGTCGTCTTTTCGTTTGCCAGATGGGTTTGGCGTCGGTTTGTCCGCCAGTTCGTTGAGCAGGAGATTGTTGAGTTCTTCGTCAGCCAAGATGTCTTGCTTGTCCATGCCCAATCGTTCGTTGAGGTCAACGACGATTTGACGCATCTCGATGTAGGAGTCTTCGGAAATCGCAACGGATTCCTTAATGCGTTTGCGTTCTAGTTCATCCAGCATTGTTTCGATACTGCGAATCGCCGCGTCGTAGGACCCCAAATCCTTTTGGAGCGTTTTGATTTCGTCCGTCCAGCCTTTCAGATTTCGAACGGCGTACTTTAGGTCAATGTCTTCACCAACATCCGCCAGGTTCTTTACTCCCTTGGACTTGAGATAGTCAATTGACTCTTGGCGTTTGCCTTCGAGACGTTGGATTTGCCCGAGGACTTTGGCCTTATCCATCCGCAATTCTGTGACTTTGGCTTTGAACTCCTTTTCCGTTTGCATGAACGGTGCGTCTGCTTTTGATTGCAGTTGAGGCTGGCAAGCGGTTGTCAAAATGACTAAGCCGAGTCCAACACCTAACCCGAAATTGATGAACTTGTTCATTGAGATAACCGTGTTCTGCTTTTTGAAAAAAGAGACTTGTCATCCTTGCGGACAACAAGCCTCGTAGTCTTTATAAAAGTTCAACCTGTATGATTATTTGCCTAAGATTGCGTTGATTTCGTCCATGGTCGAACTGATATCAGTTGGATCGGTTAGCAATTCGTCAACCGATTTCGATTGAGTCATGATGTCGTTCATCTTCGACTCTTCGATTCTCATTGCTGTTTCAATGTCGACATCCATATCTTGCACCTGTTTATTGAGTTCTTCGATTTTGGACATGATCGATGAATCACCGGTTGCAACAGCAGATTGTTTGATCACATTAATGGCTTCTTTTTTGCTGCGAATTTCTGCGATCTTGGAGTCAAGTTTTCCAAGCATTTCTTTTGCAGCGTTTTCTTGCTCTTTCAGGAACGAGAAAGAACGTTTCATGGCCTCAACACTTGTAGTAACCGCCGATGCCATATCGCCTGTCAGGTTCTTGTGTTTCGCAACCAAGTCAGCCGCCATCTTGTTGACTTCGGCTTTAGTGTACGTCTTTCCATTGCGCTCGATCGTATCCTGTCCTTCTGAAAACTCTCCGAGAATGACTTTTATGGCATCGAGTTTCTTTTTGCTTTCTTCGACTTCTTTTTCCATTTCGACTTTGCGTTTTTCCATTTGTTCTAGTCGAACTTGGAGTTTGATCCGTTCTTCTTGGACTTTAGATAGGTCGTTTTTCAAAGTCGCTTGTTTCTGAGTGATATCTTTTTCTTTGACGTCCAATTCACCAAGAACTTTGTCGACAGCATTGATCGCTTTGTCCTTCAGGACACCGAAGCGTGGACCACAGCCACCGCTGTAAACGAACACACCGCCTACGACGAGCAAACCAACTAACAAAAAAGCAAACTTATTCATCCGAAATCCCCTATAGACCCAAGCCTTTGGCATCGCCATTGGCAAATCGTTACGAAACCACTGCGACAGATTCGCAGTTTGATTCTGAATCTTGCCGAACAACCACAGATTATAGGAAAGCAATGCCAACGAATTAAAGGTCCTGCGGCAAAAAAATGTCGACAACGTCGACAGCAACGGCTCAATTTGCGAAAAAACGGCGATGTACCAGCTAGGAAAAATGAATCGATTGCATCGTATACACGTTGCAATCGTCGGGGCCATGACAATGCCCTAGCTGCCGAGTGAATGAAATATCAAGCAGTTAGTCACGAGAATTTGTGACCGATGCCCTTCGCAAAATCAACAATTTGCGATTTTTCCTCGCGGTCGAACACGACGTTTGTGCAGATTACCAAGGCCACAAACGCCGCAAAGGCGATTACCGCGAAGGTACTTGGCAACAACAAAATCAGTGGCAACAACACTGCAGCCCAACATCCAATATCAGGTGGACAAGCATGACGAGCATTCGCGACGAACAGCAAAAGCAACGTGGCAACTGTGCCGATCGTAGTCCCGATCACTGCTCCCCATAAACCATAGTGTGGAATTAAGAGAGCGTTCAGAACGATGTTGGTCAGCAAGCCAGTGCCTAACGCGCCAACGGCCAATTTGCCTTTTTCACTGACCCACAGGAAATCTTGCGAAAGTGTGGCCATGCTGAACCACGTGCAGTAGAGCATTGTTATTGGGAAAACGGCCAATCCACCATTGTACTTTCCATCGAGCAACACATTGAACACAAACGGACCGGCGAGCAATAGCAAGACATTGGCGGCCATCATGCCGATAGCCGAAAACTTGATTGTCCAGTTCAGCTGCGCTCGAGCCTTCGCAATGTTTCCGTCGGCCCAAGATTTGGCGACGTAGGGTAGAAGCAATCCAGACAACATCGCGGCGACGCCGACCATCAATAACGGAATCACACGACCGCTATGGTATTGCCCTACGACCGCCTGCGCGACCTCATGTCCCTCGCGCGTCCAGTGAATCAGCATATAACGATCGGCGAACTCAAATAGATTGTGGATCATGTTGGAGAGCCACCACCAAAAAGCGTAGGGAGCCAGTCGCGCCCACATTTCGAAGTTCGGCAAGTGCGTCACGGATTCACTGTGAGTCTCAATCTGCCAACGCTTCAAATACCAAATAGCAGGCAAGATACCCAAAACGCAGCTTAGCAAAAACGCGATGGCGACGGACTGACTGCCGTTGGGTAGCCAATACAAGAGCCCGATTCCGAGGAAAGTAAATCCAACTCCCGACACAAAACGCATGATTGAAACCACACGAATTTGCCGCATTGATTCAACAAGCGTTGTTAAAAAATTGAGCACCGAGAGGCAAACCAGCGTTGCGGCCATGTAGTACATTAAGACGACTTGGCTAGCATCGCCTAGAATTTGGTCACCGAAGAATCTCGGGAAAAGCACAATCGACGCGGCAACCACAAGCGTGGCCAAAGCACAGAGCACGGAAATTCGTCGCAAGAATGGACGCAGCTGCCCTTCGCGATGGTAGTGTTCGACAAACTTGCCGAAGCAACCAGGCAATCCAAGTACGGCCAAAGGCGCTAATGCAAGCAAAACGCTCTGCAGCATCGACCATTGACCAAGTTCTTGGTCGCTCATCATTCGACAGAACATCAATCCACGAACACCACCAAGCGCTCGCTGTACAACGGTCAGCGTCAGCGCAAACACGAGCCCCATCGCCAACGATTCGGACGAAAGAGCTCGCATTGGTTTGGCCACTGCAAGCACTGGTTTGGTTGTGGAGGTCGACATGACTGATTATTACAAGATTGAATGACGTGTTTGCTGCGTAATTGTGGGTCATCAATCGCAGAACAGGCGGGCTTTCGCAGCAATTTTGTTTGATTTTGTTTTAGCGAATCGATGAAGAAGCGGGGAAGCGATAGGTTGGCATCGTCATAACCCGAATAACCCTTACGTCCTTACGGTGCCCATCGCGACGCGTTGGCCGATCAATCGCCGTGATTGGGCTAGCAGCCTGTTGAAAAACGTAGCGGAATGGCGAAGCCATCCGGTGACAGCGCGGACAAGCAGAAAACCGGACAGCTTGCGCTGCTCGGCTACCTTGCGTGGACGATGAACAATTTTTCAACAGGTTGCTAGGCAGCGTTGACGCTTCTGCTGATTTCACCAGGTGTGATTTCGGCAAGCTTGTTGATCAATGCTTCATTCGCAACTTCGTGCTCACCCAGAACGAAAACCCTAGGATGCATTTCGCTCACCGTATGTTTGACGACCGCGAAAATTTCTTGAGGTACCAAAAGCACGGGTTCGCAACCCAGACCTAATAAGTGTGTTCGTCCAGATTCAACAGCTGCGCGCAGATTCCTGCGAATGTTTGCCGAGAATTTTCCGGATGCCGTTTGTTCATCGAGCGGCTGGATCGAATCCTCCAGCGAATCCGTCAGTTCATCTGAAATTCCAAAACAGGCGATGTTACCAGTGCTTCCTTTGAGACGTTGGACTGTGTGTTCACGCAATGCCTCGCGGGCAATCGCTGCAATGTCCTTGGCCTCGCCGCCCTTGATTTTCGATTCGCCGATTGCCTCCAGAATGACGTGCAAGGGTCGCAGTGCAATGCCTTCGCGCAACAGTTGCCGCATGACTCGCTGCAGTTGTCCCAGCGTGATGGTTTCTGGAATCGTGTCTTCAACTAAACGCGGAAAGGCCTTGCGGACTTCATTCACTAATTCGTTCGCTGCATCGCGTGTGAGCAACAAGTCCGCATGTTCGCGAACCAGCCAGCGCATCGAGCGCACAATTACTTGGGCTGGCGTCAGCACCTCAATTGCTTTGGCGATGAGCTGTGGTTCTTCTTTTGCCCAAACAGCGTATGGAGCCCACGAAAGCGTGGCCCGCGCGGCCTGGACTGGGAAATCGTCGCGTCGAAAGATATAGAGACGTTTGTCGGTTTCAATAGCCGCTTCAAATACGGGGTTCCCATTCAACAAAACTCGAAAACGATTGGCTTGGAGTTTCAAGTTGTCGCGAATCCTAACCTTGGGCAACACAACACCCCACTCCAAGGCGACATCGCGGCGCAGCATTGAAATGTCCGAGACGACTGTGCCGCCAGCGTTTGAATTGCACAATGCCAGCAGCTGAGCGCCCACCTGAAGTTCGATTTGATCCGTTTCTAGGAAACGCTCGAGTTGCGGTTCGCTAGCAATCTTGCGAGTCTCGGTTTTCTTTTGTTCGGTCTTTGCAGCTTGTTTGGACTTGGACACAAGGAAGCCGACGACGACCAATACCGAGCCAATGGACCACAGGGGCAGCGCTGGCAAATTCGCCATCGGCAGCACAAAAACAAATGCTGCTGAGACCCATAACGCCATCGGCGATGACGACAGCTGCCTGACAGAATCTGCCGACAGATCGCTTTCGTCCGAACCGCGAGTAATCAACAATCCGGCCGCGATACTGATCAGCAGCGCAGGAAGTTGACTGACAAGGCCATCGCCGATCGTCAATCGCGTGAATGTAGTTGCTGCTGCCTCGAGGGACATTCCAGCCATCATGCCTTGAATTAGACCGCCAGCGATGTTGATGCCAACGATGATTATCCCTGCGATTGCGTCACCGCGAATGTACTTGCTCGCTCCGTCCATCGAGCCTTGGAAGTCTGCCATTTGTCGCAGTTTTGCTCGCTGACGCTTGGCTTCCTCGAAATCGATGACGCCCGCATTCAAGTCGGCGTCGATCGACATTTGTTGACCTGGCATCGAGTCGAGTGCGAAGCGTGCCGCGACCTCGCCAATCCGAGTCGCACCTTTGGTGATCACAACAAATTGAATGACAAAGAGAATCAAAAAGATAACGGAACCGACAACCAAGCTGCTGCCAGCAACGAATTCTGAGAACCCCTGAATGATTTCTCCCGCAGCCCCATCGCGATCGATGGCCCCACGGCTCAAGATCAATCGAGTCGTCGCGACGTTGAGAGCAAGGCGACTTAGGGTCGTGACGAGCAACAACGAAGGGAAAATTTTTAGTTCCAAAGGCGAGCGCACATAAACGGCGGCCATCAATAGGACGACTGAAAGTGTCAGATTCGCCGCCAACAACAAGTCCATTAACGGTGCAGGCAACGGAAAGTAGATCACGAACATGGACGCCAGCATGACCAAAGGCAATGCCAGACGTATCCATACCGTATTGTGTGGCTGATCCATCAACCGCTCCCGAAAAAAGTCGTGTTGCGTTTTCGTCTTGGTGCATCCAATGCAGCCGAAAACTTAACCGTTTTCCTGAACTTGGTCTAGTCGAACCCACACTGAAACTGCAGTAGAATCCAAGGGATCTAATCAACTTTAGCCTTTGGATTGGGTAGCAAACGCCAAATGAGTCCAACCAGAATCAAATATCAATTAGAACCAGAACTCACGTCTCAGGAGTTTGCCGACGTGCTCAATCGATCAACTTTGGCGTTGCGACGTCCGGTCGACGACCTGATGCGGCTCGATGAAATGTTAAGCAACGCTAGCATCGTACTGACGGCGCGAGACGAAACGGGCCTCTTGGTTGGCGTTTCGCGGGCATTATCTGATTTTAGCTATTGCACTTATTTGTCCGATTTGGCGGTTGATGTTTCATGCCAACGGCAGGGGATCGGTAAAACGTTGATTGAAAAAACGCACCACGCGGCTGGCCTGCAAACGACGCTCATCCTGTTGGCGGCACCCGCGGCTCAGGAATACTATCCGCACATCGGTTTTCAAAAACACGATTCATGCTGGCTGATCAGCGCACAAGCATCGCCAAACACCGAGAAGAAATCCTTGGCGTGACCTTAGCTTAGGTGTTACAGCAGGCCCATCTGCTGTATTACTTTTGAATTCGGTATTTCGTTCCCTTGCCGTCACGAGTGATGTAAAGCCAAAGTGGTCCAGGTGTTTCAGTTTGATTTCCGATAGGGTTGGACAGAGTAATTGTTTTCGATTCGTTAGCACCGGCAAAAGCCGAATCGAAATGCTCGATTGAAAACGCTGGAACACCGGGCATTTCTTTTTCCAAATATTCGTTTGTCTGTTTGATGCATTCGGCCAAGGCCACTCTGCCGCCGACGATGGCAATGCCATGTTCGAGACGCAACAGTTTGTCGATTTGAGCAAGTGACTGCAGCGATTTCACTTCCTTCAGATCTTGGGCCACAAACCCAAGCGCGTAGACGCTCACCGCATGCGATTCATTGTCCTTACGAACGGTGATCACCGTTGTCGGGGCATCTGCAATCAAGACCTTTTGTCCCGCTGCTTGGATTTCATTCTCTATTTTTTTTGAGTCCAAATCGAAAAACCCAAGATCGGAAATTCTCTTGATAAGTGTCTCCAGTTCATCAGCGGAAAGATTGGCAGTAAACTCCTTTTGGTTCGGTGAATTTAGGCCCGTTACCACTCGCCCATCGTCAAAGATTCGCAAAAAAGGAGTTGGCGTGAATCCAGTAGGCGGCGGAGCACGAAATCCACCCGTTAGTTCTAGCGAAATCAAGGGTTTATCCTCAGCATCGGTATTGCGCTTTTGCTCTTGGTTCATTCCAAACGTTTGGTTTGCCGACATCAGCAACGTTACCAAAAAGAAAAAATTGCAGATCACAGTGGTTTTTTGAATGGAATACATGTTTGTTTACTCTGACGCTTTTTGGGAATAATTAGAGCCTAAAGGATGCTCTGTACGATACCAAGAATTATTGGCGCAATCCGGATGAATGTCATGCCTAGCGGCAAAAAAAGTCGATCGACCGAAGTTATTAATGTTGGGTGTTTGGAGCGGAGGGGCGTAGATGAGTACGAAACACAGGGCACAGTAATTTTATTTAGGATTTAGGTCGAGCAAAACGCCGCTCGCGAAACGCACCAACCCGTTGTTGTTTCAGCCACCCGCTTTTGTTGCACTATTTCGGGTCGCTTAAAGATTCGGGTTGCATAAAGAATGGTGTGTTTCGCGTTCGTACCCAATGGTTTATGACGGGTGAGGCTTGTTTATTTGACTCAGCGGACTCAATGTCCGTTCTAGCCGCGAGCGCTGCACACACCCTACTTTGGGCAGGAACGAGCTGTTCGTCTATTCTTAATAGCCGTAGCCCATGTAGAAGCTAAACATTTGGAGGTCGTCGCCAGATGCTCTTGAAACCGGGAATGCGAAGTCAAATGCTAACGGTGCACCCAAGCCCGCAGCCGGCATATGAACTCGGAATCCAAAACCGGGCGCGACGCGGAAGTTGTCCCAATTGATCCGCACATCTTCTTCGATCGTGCCGTAGTCCACGAACATCACGCCTTTGATCATGTCGTCGGCGGTCAAAGGGAACATATATTCAAATGTATTTAAGAGTTGAAACTCGCCACCGACACGAACGCCCGTTTCCGTTGGACCGACACCGCGGAAACTGAAACCACGCATGGTGGAAAAACCACCCGCGAAATAATTTTCGAACACGGGTGTGTCACTTCCGCTGAAACCAAGTTTTGTTCCATGGCTGATCGTGTGTCGCCCAGAACCGTCCGCCCGCGCATACAGTTGGCGATAGGTTCGAAATTCAACATCGGCGCGAGGAAAGCTGACTTCGCCAAACGCTTGCCCCAAAGAAAGCGACAGGTAGTTTCCAGACGTCGGCAAGAACGGATGGTCACGAGTGTCATTCACCAGACTGACTTGGCCCATAAACAAATCGGTACTGCCGAGCGCGTCGTTCAGCTGAGTGGACGTATTGACACGCGGATCATAAATATCGACATCTTCCATTCGCAGGGCCGCACTGATGCTCAAGTCTTGCGTCAAGCGATAACCGAGCGCAACGCGTCCACCCAAACGTTGTTCGTTCCAATCGAAGTAGTTTCGACTGAACAAAAAAGCACTTAACGACAGGCTGACGGGGGTGTCTAGAAAATAGGGTTCTGTGAAATTGACCATGTAACGCTGAACTTGGTTTCCCGGAACAAGTTCCAGCCGAAAGCCTTGTCCGCCGCCCTTCCAAGCAATTCCGTCCTGGACATCACGCCACGAACGTGGATAACGTCGCCAATCGAAGTTGCGTTCGTCGATCGTGAACTGTCCAACCAGTCCGCTGTCCGAATTATAGGCACCGCCCAAATTCACTCGGCCTGTTCGCGTTTCACTGACGTTAATATCGATGTCCGCATAGTTTTGTGGGAACGTCATAACACCCGATGGAGCATTCGACCTGAACCCAGGATACATTTCATTCGGTGCACCAATTTGAGGTGAAGGAATCAAAAGTGGATTTGCGGGTGTCGTGGTGTTGAGTTCTGGATATTGATAAGTTGCCTGTTGAACACTGCTGTCTTGGATAACGGGTTGGCCGAATAATTGCTGCGCAGGTTGTTGCGCCGGCGTTTGGTAATAGCCACCGCTGGTAGTTGGGTTTGTTTGTTGCGTACTGAGCGACTGGGGCTGTGTTGGTGCTGGAGTTCCTTGTTGTGGTCGGCGGAAAGTCGCAGGCTTAACTGGATCTTGCACTTGTGGGTCTTGGCCGCGAACGACTTCGTTTGTTTTTGGTTTGGCGATGATCAAGGAGTCGTCGGCAGTCAGCGTGCCATTGGATTGCTGTTCGGCAGAAGCAAAAGGCATTCCTTCAAAAGTGCTTTTCTTCGTGGTGGTTGGCTGGAAGGCGCGGCAGCCGGTTGACGCTATGAGGGCAATGACCAGCAACATCGCGAATGATCGCATCCAGATTTGCGGCATTGAAGTCTCAGCTCGGCTTTGGGACGCAAGCTTGTTTAAGAAAGGCGGCTGCATTCGGGTTGTCGGGGTTTGGATTTTCATCGAAACAAGCCTCCCTGATCGTTATTTTCGTCGGCGAGTCGTTCAAGTTCTCGCAGTTCAGGTGGCACAACAGTGATTTGTGGTGGTTGGCCAGGAAGACTTGGGTCAGCACCGGCCCAAATTCCTGCGCTATTCAGGCGGCGTTGTGAGTTTCGGATTTCGCGAATGTCGATAACGTCGCCAGGGCGAAGACTCAAACGATTCAAAACAACCTCACGTCGCGTCACGCCGTAGTCGCCGTCGACATGAACATTGATTTTACCGACGCGATATTGTTTGCCTTCGGTAATCTTGTAGACGAGGTCCAGTTGACCAGGCGTCTCCAAAAATCTGGGTTCTGCCTCAACGTTTGAGAATACATAGCCCATCGAACCATAAAGGTCTCGCAGAGTCGTGACATCTTCATTCATTTTCGCTGCGTTGAATTCGGGCTTTTCTCCAGATTCAGGCTTGTGTTTTACCAACTCGGCGAGTTGTTCGTTGGTAAACACATCGTTGCCCAAGAACGAAATGTTTCGGATCTGATATCGCGGGCCTTCATCGACAATGAACCTCAATGTCAGCCAGCGACCGTCGTTACTTTCCGAAATTTCGCGACCAACACGTGCGTTGAAATGACCAAGGCTATGGTAGTACTGCAAGATTCGCTTGACGTCCTCGTCGATTTCGTCGCGTTTCACCAGTCCACCAAACATCTTGAGAATTCCGGGTTTGGATTTCACAAAATGTCGTAAGCGCGCGTCGGAGGCAAGTGTATTGCCTTCGAATTGTGTCGACCAAACGCGTTGTTGTTCATCTTCGTAGATTACAAACACCACTCTATCATCGGTCGCTTCCGTGCCGTCGAGAATTTCGACCTGCGTCTTCGGGAAGCCTTTGTCACGATAGTGGTCCTCGATACGAGTTTTCATCATCCGGATTTCATAAACGTCTAGTGGTTGTCCGTCAGTGATGCCCAGATGTTTCTTGAGCGCTCGATCAGAGATGCCGCGGTTGCCAATAAACTCAACGGCTGAAAGCAATTGTTTTTCCTCAACATCAATTGTGATGATGTAACCCTTGTCGGTTTCTTCGATAAAGGGTCCGTTGATGCGTTTGATTTCGGGAAGTCGCCAAAGGTCGTCGACGTCCTGCTGCAGCAGATCCGGATCGAAGTAGCGCCCAGGCCGTGTTCGTACGTTTCGCAAAACCTGATGTTCGGCCAAGCGTTTGTTGCCGGTAACCTTAACGGCAGCGATCAGATTGCGATCATCAATTGCTGTGGGCTGTGTCGGTGGTTTACTTTTGGATGGCGTTTCATTTAGCTGAGGTTTTTGAGCCGTTTCCAAGTTTTGAAAACGAACTTGATCGCCGAAATTGGCACTCGGCGATTGAGTAAGTGATTGACAACCTGACAGCGAAAAGACGGTGAATAGTCCCAATGCAAATTGGGTTGTCCACGAATCTCTTGATTGAATTTTGCGGGAATCCATGCGCTTTCCAACGTCCGGCTTTAATTTAAAATGGGTTGCCAGCGGGTTAATTACAGAATCCTCCAGAGGGGGGCAAGTCGGATTTGAAGGATTCGCTGAACATCTCAGGAAAGTTCAGCGAAAAATGGCGACGCTAGCAAAGAATCAGAATTTCGACCGCTGTAAGCAATAGGTCAAACTTCAAAACGTGAAAGACAAACCGCTTGCCCATTGAAATGTGCTCGAATCAATAACGTCGAAGAGTCAAATTGCAATAGAAACTGCTCGCCGTCGGATGCAACAGTATTGTCTCGCCGGAACGAACCAGAAAACAGGCGTCTGACGCTACCCCGACCGTCCATCAAAGCTCCCTCAAATGACAAGTACTCGATTCGGTGATCTGCCAAGCGAGTGACTGGCAATCGGGTTTCAAAGCCGATTGCATCTGGAAAATCTTCGACTGGTGGCGAGGACCATGTCAGGAGTTTTCCGTCGTGTTCGAACATCCAATCCCAATGATCGGGGCGTTCGGAATGTCGGCCGACCACATGCAATAATATTACAAATCGTTGCATGATTGCGGCCTAGCTTTGGCGTTTTGAAAGTACGATTGCCTTGAGTGTTGCAACGACTTCGTCGAGAGTCATGGAATCGGTGTCGATTTCAATCGCGTCTTCGGCGCGTTCAAGCCGTCCAAATGGTCGCGTTTGATCCTCGTGGTCGCGCCGTG
>JAHEAM010000468.1 GCA_024642765.1 Planctomycetaceae bacterium | reverse complement strand
CACTTAACTGATTGATGGCACCTGAAATACGGCGGCCATCTTTTCCTGATCGTTCCGCTAACCGCGTCAACACCACAGAGGACCAATTTAAGTTTCGTTCGCAACACATACGTTGCGCAATTTGAACACGGCTTGCAACTTCGGCAAAATGTAACGGACAAACTAGGCCGCAACTGACGCGATTCAATATTTCAGGGCCAAGCTCAGTTAACTCAAGAGGTGTTCGGTCACTTCCCAACATAATTTGTTTGCCAGCGCGAATCAGATGATCGAGTGTGTATTGAAACTCTGCGATTGTCGCGCGCTTGTTGGCGAAGAATTGAATATCATCGACAGCGAGTACATCGACGTCGCGGTACTTGCTCCGGAACACAGGTAGACCACCACCGCGGAGAGATTGCAAAAAGGAACTTGTGAATTGTTCGGCCGTGACATACACACATCGATTCACTCGGTGCCGGCGACGAATCTCAATGGTCAGTGACTCCAGCAAATGCGACTTGCCCGAGCCCGAGCCGCCATGCAATAGCAGTGGCGAATATTGCCCAGGAGCAATTAGAAGCTGTTTGACCGCAGCCTGTGCAAATTCATTTTCCTCACCAAAGTAAAACTCTCGCAGCTCCGGTCGTTTAAGCACGTGTCGGGAAGCAGTCTGACTTCGCTCGTGAGCGGGACGCAAAGGCGACACCGTTTCGTTCGATTTCGCAAATTGTTCACCGATTGTTGGAGTGGCATCCAAATTCTTGGCAGACAAGAATTGTGCCTTGGAGAACAATTGTCCCTTGGAGAAGTGTGGCGACTTCAAGACCGCTGATGCGGCTGATTGCTCCGGCACGGTCTGCTTTTCCTCAACGACGCGAACGGAATACTCGACCCGAACGCTGCGACCCAAAACATCACTTGCAATTCGGCGAAGTTGATTTCCGAACCCGCGCTGAATCCGTCGGAGCTCGAAATCCGAGGCTGCGAAGACTTCAACGGTGTCCTGGTGTATCACCAGACAATCTGCCGAAGAGAACCAAAGCCCAAAAAGACTTTCCCCGACTTCCGCCGCTAGTCTGGAAAGTATTCGTGCTTGGTCCGAATATTCTTGTTGTTTAACCGAGATGGCCACGTCCTGATCAATCTCCTGTCAACAATCAATTTCGCGATCTAAATAACAACATTGGCACAAGCGGCGAAGCAGGCCAATCGTCGTTTCAAGACCTTAAGAAATCAACTGTTTAGTACACCATTGGGGAGCCGCAACAATTCCCGCTGTTGCGGCTGTGGGAGACCGATTCTAGGGTTGCTAGCAAGACTGTCAAACCGTGTTTTTCAAAAAAAAAAACTAACAGAAAAGTGCTTGACAACATTGGCTCGATTTTTGTCCTGCAAAGCGCAAGTCAAGTAGTGTTCCAGAATTTTTTTCATGCGAAAATCTTAAGAATCTTTTGTGGCTTTGGAGGCATATTCGCAGTGGAAAAATTGTCGGATTGAACAATTGATTTTGGAAAGCGTTGTTGAATCAGTTGGAAAACGGTCCAAACGAGGGCGTTCACGGTGGTGTGAATTACCTCAAGTTGGCTGATATAATTGGAACGGTGGATTATTTTTGCTTAAATGCTTCAACGGCCTGCCGCATTTCCTGACTGATTTCAGTTTTGCCTAAATCTGAGCATGCCTCCAGGTAGATTGCCACGGTTTGATTGGGGTTGTCATGACGAGCTATTGTAGGATTTTGCAAAATCAAAGCTCCACGCGTACGTCCCCAAGATCGATTGACGTACAGCCCCAAGACTTGGCTCGTCTCCTGCTTTAGTTTAAATGAACGTACGCAAAACTCTACGAATGGTTGAGCATCGCCACTCCAACCGCGAAAGCTAATACGTTCGACGCCTTGGCGGCTATTGATGAAATAGGTGATACAGCCATGAATGTCCGAACGGTTAACACCTGTCACCAAATCGCAACGATAAGCAGTAATGCCAGGTTCAGCACTGAAGATAGAAACGCGATCCCAGCGATTTTTGATCCATTCTACTGTTGCGTCAAATCGAAAGACTTGTGACAGATCGGTGACCGGCATAAACGCTAGGGGCATTGCGCTTGTGTCCGGTCCAAACTCGTTGCCCGGCAAAATCACTTCGGACCTGCCTCCAAAATCCACAATCTGGCCTGCTGCACGTGGGACTAGTGACACTTGCGCCAGAGGCAACTGAGTCGCGACAGTATCGGACGTCGAAGAGTTTTGGAAGATGTACGAATTGGGAAAGGTTGGCGAGCCATTTCCTGGGAGTTGATTGCCGTCTGACGAGGGCCAATTTTCAGAGTCTTGGGATGCCAGAAATGGAATACCGACAGCTCCGGCCAAGATGACGGGCAACAAAAGGTTTCTCGACATTCGATTCTCGTTTTGGCGTTTTCAAACAGAACTTTAGGACACCTCTTTGCTATTTATCGGCGCAAATCAACAGGAACGGTTCGTTAGCTTGGCTGCATAAAACTTTGTTGACAGGTTTCTTGAGGCAAAACTGAAAGAATCGTTAGAAAGCTAACAACAATCGCCTTAATCGCACACTAGCTGCCGCGCAATTTTTTGGGGTTAGTTAGAAATCAACCGAAAAGGGAACGAGTACTCATAGTCAGAGTCATCGCACATAAACACGCGAACTTTGATCAGCCAACCGATCTTTATGATTTGGCCGCGATAGGAAATGGGCGTTGTTGGCAGCTGTGTCGAAACCGGCAACATAACGGGAATTGCAGTAGCGTTTTGTTGGAATGCGGTTGATTCGATTAGATCTTTATAAACCGGCCGTGTATCGCGTTCTTCAAGCTTCTTACGGACGAAATAATGGACACCCAAATTGTTATCACCCTTGCCATCGGTCATCCACAAGACGCTCAACTCGACCGTACGAATCAGTCCGCTAACGGGCACAATATTGCAAGTAATATCCAGCGTTTGTCCGCCAAAATAACTAGAGTTCAATCGTTCGACTTGGACTCTGAGCGCGTGGCTGGCAAGGGCCGTGGGCCGCAGGCGATCGGTGGTAATACCAAGATCGGGAAAACCTGTTCGACGCGGGGCCATCCCTTGGCGGTTGTTTGTACTACGATTTTCCATTGGATTTGATTATCTGTCGAAGCAAAACTGTGCATCGCTTGTGGTGGTAATCGGAATTCAAATTCTGTTTCAAACGGTTCTTGGGGCGTCACATTCACGCCGCGTAGTCGGACGAGGCGTTCCTCGACGACACTACGACGTTCGGTTTGGATGTCGGTACCACGGGTAAAAGTCGCTACCTCTTCGCATACCAAAAACACCTCCAACAGTTTAAAGCGAAAACGTCCAGGTTGAAACAATAAAACTTGAAAGTTTTCGTTAGGTCGCAGTGGAAATTGAGAAATCTCAATCGAAGTTGGGCCAAACGCCGCGAGTCGCATGGCTTGCCTGATAAATGCGATCGCTCCCCAAATTGCGACAGCAGTTGCGATGATTGCAACCGAAATAGC
>JAHEAM010000001.1 GCA_024642765.1 Planctomycetaceae bacterium | reverse complement strand
CAACAGAAAATCAATCTTGCCGAGTTCTTTACCAGCTTCTGCCATCACGCTGCGAATATTCTCGTCGTCTTGAACATCCAGCGGAATCAAAAACTTCGCATTCGCGTGGCCTTCGATGCACTTCTCGACTCGGCGGCGATTTTTCTTTTTGTCGTCGTCGGGTCGGTCAGGGAGATGCGTGAATCCGCACTCGCCGCCTTCGTTCATGATCTGCTCGGCGATGGCCCAAGCGATCGAACGATCATTTGCGACACCTAAAATCAGCCCTTTTTTCCCCGTAAACAAGCCCATTGTCTCTGGCTCCCTAGAATGCTGGAATCAAAATGACTACGCTCATTGAACGCAGTTGTTAGTCTGCAAGATGAAACTAGTTTAGCGAAACTCTCGATTCTGTTCATGGGGCACCACCCGATAATATGCCTACACAACTCTTGCATCGCATTTCCCAGTCGCCAGATGCGGCAAAAATCCTGCCAAGTTGGCTTGTATTGGCGTCAAAAAACGTCGAGCCCGAGAGTTTGCATCACGTTTTTTTGAACGAGATCAACTCGGTGGTCAAGGCGACGGCGCTTGGATTAGTCCAGGGCGCGAAGGGCCAATGGCGCGTGCATGCCGAAACCGCCCCGCTCAGCGGTTTGCCGACGCAATGGCTGGCCGACGTCTTGGACCAAGAGTCAACCAACAGCCAAGAGGGTTGGATTGCGGCGACACTGGAATCCCCGGTCGACGAAGGCTGGTTGCTCGTGGGAAATTTTTCGGACGTGACAATCGCGAAAAAGCAAGTCATGGACGGTCTAGCAGCAGCGATGGGAATGGCGTTGGCCGTCGCGCGCAAACACTCAAACCTCAATCAACGCGCCGAACGGTTGCAAGAGCTCCTCGATGTCACCATCAAATGGAGTAAGAGCCGAAACACCGATGATCTTTTGACTCAAATTGCCGAGACCGCGCGAAAGTTTCTCAAAGCCGAACGAGCAACGATCTTTCTCATCGACAAAGTCCGCGGGATGCTCGTCGGCAAGCCCGCACTTGGTGTCGATGGCGGCGAGTTGTTGATTCCATTAAATGCCGGCGTTGTGGGCGAGGCTATTCGCACGGAGACTTCCCAACGCGTTGACACGGACGTTGCCAGCGAACAAGCCATGATACACAGGCAAGTCGACAAAGAACTTCAATTCCTGACGCGCTCGCTGATCTGTGTGCCAATGCGAAACGCCGCGGGCAAGATCATCGGAGCCTTCGAGGTCATCAACAAACTCTTTGGCAACTTTGATGGCGATGATGAAGAAGCCTTGATTGAATTGGCGTCCCACGCTGCAATCTCAATCGAAAACAGTCAACATGTTGAACAACTGGTTGCCTCTAAAAAGAATGTGGCCGATCAAGCTCAGAATCAAGTTGCTTGGATTGGTAATTCACCCGAAATCGAGCGAGTCAAAGACACAATTCGCCGCGTCGCCGATACGGATCTGGCGATTCTCATCACAGGCCAAAACGGTACGGGGAAGGAAGTCGCGGCTCAGATGTTGCATTACCTGAGTCAACGCCGCGACCATGTGCTCGTTGCGGTGAACTGCGCGGCAATCTCTGAGACGTTACTCGAAAGTGAGTTGTTCGGTCACGAAAAAGGTGCCTTTACGGACGCCCACCAAACGCGAATTGGCAAGTTTGAATTGGCGAACGGTGGAACGCTGTTTTTGGATGAGATTGGAGACATGAGCCTCAGTGGCCAAGCCAAATTATTGCGTGTGCTAGAGGAAAAAATCGTGGTGCGAGTCGGGGGTTCGACTCCGATCCCGACCGATGCGCGCGTGATTGCAGCAACCAATCAGAATTTAGCGGACTTGGTCCGCGAGAAAAAGTTTCGCGAGGATTTGTTTTTTCGTCTCAATGTGGTTTCGATACACTTGCCTGCCTTGCGCGAACGCGGTGAGGATGTCTTATTATTGGCCGATCACTTTTTGCAAATGTTTGCATTGAAGGTTCGGCGGAAGGCCCCCGTGCTGACCGAGGCCGCGAGAAAACGATTGCTGACTCATGAATGGCCAGGAAACGTCCGCGAACTTCGAAACATGATGGAAAGAATCGCTTACTTGTCGACGGATGCGAGTCTGGATGCGAAGGATCTGCCGTTTATTGATTCGCCGCGTGGAAACGATATGGGCAGCGAGTTCTTCGTTGATGGCATTTCACTCTCCGACGCAACCGATCGCTTTCAAGCCGCATTTATCGAACGCAACATCGCGCAAACACGTGGCAACATGACCGAAGCCGCCCGCATCATGGGCCTCCACCGCAGCAACCTCTACCGCAAAATGAAACAACTCGGTATGGATACCAACGAATAGTGAGTCATGCCGCGAGAGCAGTTTGTAGAGTTTGCAATTAATGCTCGCAACGCCATAAATGATACAGCCCGGAAAAAATGGACCTGGTTTATTCTATCAGTGGATTCAACGATCCGATGAGCTCGCTCTCGCACCTGGCGGGGACGGTTGTGTTTTTTGTGCTTTCGATTTTGTTGCTGCGGAGCGCTTGGCGATCGCGAGTTCGGTTTTGGTATTCGTTTGTGTTTGCGTGCTCGGCTCAATTGTTGTTATCAATGAGCTTTGTTTATCACTTGCTAGACACAAGGTATGTTGCTCGCGGTGTGATGTTGCGAATGGATGTGGCGGTGATTTTTGTTTTGATCGCGGGGACGTTTACGCCGATTCATGGCATTCTGTTTCGCGGCTGGCGGCGGTGGGGCATGTTGTTGTTGATCTGGACGATTGCGGTGACCGGTATCACGCTGCGCACGATCTTTTTTGAACATATTCCCTATGTGGTTGGGGTCGGCATATTCATTGCGATGGGTTGGATCGGGGTCATATCGGCGATCATGCTGTTTCGCGACTTTGGTTGGACAGTCGTGGGACCTTTGTTTTTGGGAGGAGCGCTTTACACAGTCGGTGCGATTGCGAATGTAATGCAGTTTTCAATTGTGCCTCGGGTGTGGGGCGCACATGAAACGTTTCATGTGCTGGTGCTCGCCGGACTGGGCGCGCATTGGTCGTTGATTGCGCGGATTGCCGACGGATCGATACGAGCCCGAAGCGCAGGCGAATAAACCCGTTTTTCTCGGCAAATATTCACTTGCGCTTCGTGCTTGTTTTAGCCGTCGAGCTTCTTTTTGAGAGTCGTCCGGTGTAGGCCTAACACCTTGGCGGCAGTTAAGTATTGATTTTGGTTGAGCTCCATGACTTTATTGAAAACGGCAGGTTCGACCAACTTGAGCAATCGATCGTAAAGGTCCTCACACTCGGGCGATTCGTTCAAGTGTTGTAGCGTCCAGGCAACTAACAATTGTTCGATCGTGGACGCCAGTCCATCATCGTTCGTTCCGCTAGCGGACTGGCGAATTGCTGGTGGTAGGTGAGTGGCGTCTATGGTGCTACCGCGGGCGACGATGATTGCGTGTTGCAGTGCGTTTCGAAGTTCACGAACGTTTCCCCACCAGGGTCGGCGTTTCATTTCGGCGATCGCCGCGGCTGAAAGTCGTTGGCTGGTTTGCGGGTGATTGGCAAGCAAGTCGAGAAAATGTTTCGCCAACGGTTCGATGTCTTCTAGGCGTTCGCGCAAGGGCGGCAACTCAATTTGAAATCCGGCCAAACGATAGAACAAATCATGCCGAAACAAGGATTGTTGAATCATCTGATTTAGGTCACGATGAGAGGCGGCAATAATCCGAAACTGTGTCGAGATCGGTTGACTGCCACCGACAGGTGTGACTTCGTGTGTTTCCAGTGCTCGTAACAATTTGACTTGGATCGGCATAGGAATGTCTGCGACTTCGTCTAAGAACAAAGTGCCCTTGTCGGCTTGGACGAGCAGGCCAGTGCGAGACGTGTCCGCGCCGGTATAGGCTCCCTTGGTGTGGCCGAACAATTCGCTTTCGGCAAGGGTCGGACTCAGGGCCGCTAGGTTTACAGAAACAAAAGGTCCGCTTGCGCGCGAACTGAATTTGTGAATGGCTTGGGCGGCGAGTTCTTTTCCCGTGCCACTCTCGCCGCTGATCAGAACACTGGCGTCGGATGCCGCTGCCAAGGCAATGCGGTTGAAAGCCTCTTGCATGATCGTCGATTCGGCGACGAAACCTTCGACCGCTGCGTTGCCCGACGGTTCTATTTCGACCCGATTTTGATTGGCATCGTCGAGAGCTCGCCTTAAGACGTTACGCACCGTTTCGGCAGAGAATGGTTTCACGAGGTACTCAAAGGCGCCTTGGCGCACGGCTTCGACTGCCGTCTTAAGATCCCCGTAGGCCGTCATCACGATGATCGGAATTCGTGGGAATCGTATGCGATAGGAGGCGATCGCGGCAAGTCCGGAAATACCAGGCAAACAAACGTCCGTTATAATGGCATCGAGCGTCTCGGATTCCGCGATGTTCAATGCGTCTTCGGCACTGGGTGCGACATAAACCGTACAATTGAGCTCACGCCCAATTTTTTGAAGGCCCCAACAAATGGCTTCTTCGTCGTCGACAACTAGGAGATTTTGAGTCACGATGGTTCAAATAAGGGAAAAGTGCTTTAAGTTCTTTAGTGGCCAGCAAGTGATCGTTCGTTTGGTGACTTCCGTATTATAGCTGAGGGCCGCTCAAGCCATTGGTGTCCCACAGCGGTTGCAAAATTGAGCGTTCTGAGCGTGGCCTTCGGCGAAGCAATGATCACAGACCCGATTCGTAACGTTAGGTCTTGCTTTGCCGCTCAATTCTGCAGAAACAAATCCCGTGGGGACAATGATCAAACTGTAGCCTATTACGATTAGCGCGGCCGAAATAAATTTCCCAGGAACTGTTTTGGGTACGATGTCGCCATAGCCGACGGTCGTCATGGTCACGATGGCCCAATAAATCGACTGTGGAATCGATGAAAACTGTTCGCCGTTTTCTTGATGTTCCATTTCATACATGAGTGCGCCCGTTATTGTCACAGTGATTAACACGATCGTCAAGAAAACAATGATTTTTGCACGGGCCTTCCAAACAGCTCGTCCGAGGTCCTCAGATTCGGAAACGAACCATCCCAGTTTAAAAAGGCGAAACACTCTGATGATTCGAAACAATCGAATGACCGACATCGATGAATAGCGATCTGTGGCCAAAAACAAAAAGCCCGGTAGGCAAGCTAACAAATCAATGATTCCAAAAAAGCTAAAAACATATCGCCAGGGATTACGTACACAGATAATTCTCAAGACATACTCGATCGAAAACACAATCGTTATCAACAATTCAATTTTGTCGAGTTGAGCGATGCGCTGCAGGTCGGCTGGGTCATTGTGTGAATACGTTGTCTCAAGGCAAACAAAAAAGACGCTGGCAAGAATAGCAATCAGTAAAAGAACATCAAAGGCGATTCCCAATGGTGTATCTGCTTCGAAAATGATCTCGTATAGCTTTTTACGCCAGCCAAATCGACTGGGAAGTATTTCGTTTTGCGATTGGTTCATCATCAATTCTGGTTGAATGATTCGGTCAGGTTATTTTCCAATTAACAACAGGATTCATTCTAGCGGATCGAAGGAAACACGTTCTGTGAATCGAAAAAATGAATTGCCCTGAAAACAATCGATAGAAAAGCCGAACTCGCAGAATGAAATTCGATAACAAATCAAATGTTACAGCGACGATTTTTTCGCGAGATGCTAAGCTGTTAAGTCGTTGGACGAACCGCCTCATGAAAAAAACATAATCTCATGCGCCAATCATTGCGATTTCAAATCCTGGTTCCCATCACGACTGTGATATTGTTGCTAGTTGTCGTTTTAACGTGGAAATTTGTGTTGGCGATTGCGAACGAACGTCGCCAGCGTATCGAGGAACGAATTGAATCGGTTGCCAACGTTTTTGCCGATGCGAATTTTCCGATCACGCAACGTGTCCTGGAACAAATTCACGGATTGACCGGCGCACTGTTGGTGGTAAACGACGCTCAAGGCAACGTTGTCGCTGTTACCGATACACGGTTGAATTCGACGGATCTGCCCAAGACAACCCCGACGTCCGACGGATTCAAACTGGCCTCCACTGTCCGAGTTGCCGATGAAGAATTTTTTCATGCAGCTATTCCCATTCGAGCTCGCGAAACCCGCCCGCCGCAGAACTTGCATATTCTCTATTCCAAAAACGAATACCAACAACAGATCCATGCTGCTATTTGGCCAGCGATCGCGACAGGAATGATTGGTGGCCTCGTCGTAGCTGGATTTGCCGCTTGGCTCGCGGCGCGCATCAGTGGTTCGATGAAAAGAGTTGGCAACCAAGTCGATCGAATTGCAGGTGGCGACTTTCAACAAATGCCCTTGCCTAGCACCAACGACGAATTGCGTGACCTCGCCGCGTCGGTCAATCAAATGGCTGAAAAGTTGCAAGCCTATCGAGATCGCATTCGTCAGACGGAACAGGTCCATACGTTAGGTCTTCTCGGCGGAGGCCTTGCCCATCAATTGCGAAACACCGTCACGGGAGCTCGAATGGCGCTCGATTTTCACCGTGATGCGTGTTCCGACAAGGACGATGAAAGCCTCTTGGTCGCGACTCGACAACTTGAGCTTATGGAACGTTACCTCAAAAAGTTCTTGGCCATTGCGCGGCCTTCTGAACCCAAAATGGAATACGTTGATCTCGGCCATTTGGCGGAGAATTTGCTGCCATTGGTTGCACCGGCAGCACGACACGCCAAAGTTGACTTAAAATTCGAGGCTGACGACCGCCCAATAATGATCCGTGTCGATCCGGAGGGTCTCGAGCAGATGATATTGAATCTTTTGCTCAATGCAATCGAGGCAGTTCAACTTGCGAGAAGTGCCGAACCTCAGGTGATGTTGCGTCTGTGCAGTCGTCAAGAAGGCGAAATGTTGACCTTGAGTGTTATCGATAACGGACTTGGTCCCGACCCAGCGATCGCCGACAAAATTTTTGAGCCTTTGACATCTGGCAAGACTGATGGCGTGGGCTTGGGACTGAGTATTGTTCGCAACGTTGTGGCGGCGCATCAGGGCACGGTGCAATGGCGTCGGGTTGACCAATTGACCCTATTTGAAGTACGGCTACCTCAATAAACGATATGCGATCGAACCTAGTGCCTTTGTTATAACCGTTATAGTCTCTCGCGGTAACTAGCATTGGACTTGCCAGCATAGAAGGATTGCTGACGAATAATCGGGATTGGGAATGAAGTCCTAATCTCATCGGAAATGTCGGACGATGGAACCACGACAGGAACGCTCTGCAGCGTATCTAGAAGTAGCTGCCGAGGAGTTGCGAGTGGCTCACGAAACGATAGCAATCAATTGAGACTGGTTACAAATGGAAGCGATCAACGAGCTCTTGCAAGCTTCGATTCAGGCCCATCAAATTGGCGATCTTGGTACGGCAGCCAAAGGTTATGCCGCTATCTTGCGAGCCCAACCCAACCTTTCAGACGCCTGGCATCTAGCAGGTTTGGTTGCCCACCAATCGGGAAAGAGTGAGGAGGGCATACTGTACATCGAACGAGCCTTGAAAATCCAAGAACATGCCGAGTACTTTTCGAATCTAGCAGCGATTCATCATTCGCGTTCAGATTTTGTCAACGCCGAACGATTTGCATCACGAGCCTTGGAAATTGACCCAGAATTTCCGGCGGCACACTTTCGACGAGGTGTTTCGCTCGCTCGATTGGGTCAGGCTGCCGAAGCGATGGAACATTTTCAAAAGGCGCTCGACGCAGAGTTTGCAGTCGAGTCGACATTGATCGAAGTCGCACTCTTGTTTCAATCGATCGGCGATATTCCTTCAACCATTCGAGCCTTCGAAGTGTCATTGGGATTCAACCCCAATCAGCCGACAATCTATTACAACCTGAGCAAGTTAGCCTTGGCTGGCATGTATGAGTTATCGTCAGAGCAGGTTTCTTACATCGAGCAGTTGACCCAGACCTTTTCAGGCGTGCCTAGCGAATTAGGACGAATGGCTCGCTACCATTTTGCTTTGGGGTCTCATTTCGAGAAACACGAAGCGTTTCATGTAGCATTCAAGCACTATGAAAAAGGCAATGCGTGCGCGACGCAGCAGCTTTTAGACTCTGAATGCAGCGACGCGTTTGCCGAACGGCCGAATTTTGTTAAACGCCTTTCGCGGTTCTTCGATCAACGGCAAGTAAGTTGCGTTGCCCCCCGAAAGGCATCACATCCGCAGCCTATTTTTGTTGTCGGCTTGCCACGAAGCGGAACGAGTTTAGTAGCGCAAATTTTGGGTAGTCACCCCGAAATTCAAAATGCTGATGAATTGACGGCGATGATGGATTGCGTTGCGCCATGGTCAAGTATTTGGGAAAGCGACAAAGCTTTGTCGTTTGGAGTAGCAGAAGCCACAAAAGTTCGCGATTCCTATTTGCAGCTACTCGCAAGTTCTAGCCAAGGCGCGCCGTTTGTCGTTGACAAAATGCCAGAGAATTTTCAGTATCTTGGATTCGCGCATCAAGCGTTTCCGGAGTCACCGATCTTTTATTGCCGCCGTGATCCGCGCGATATTGCCTTGTCGAGCTTTAGTTTGTTTTTTGACTCGGATCGGCTTCGATGGGAAACTGCTACGCTCGAGCGGATCGGCAAAACGATTCGAGAACACGTTCGTTTGCAACAGCACTGGCAATCGATAATGCCCGACCGGATGGTCCCAGTTTTCTACGAGCGCCTCGTTTCTCAAGGCGAACAGCAAATCCGTCGGATTATCTCGGCGGCCCAAGTCTCGTGGTCGGATTCGTGTTTGCGACCCCATGAATCACAATCGGCGGTGACCACTGCGAGTATGGTTCAAGTGCGAAAGCCTATTTATCAATCCTCACTGGGGCGCTGGGAGACCTTTGCCGAGGACCTTTTGCCGCTTTTCGAATTGATCCGCGACGAAATCGAACAATACGAGATCGATTTGTCGAACGCCGATTGACAAGCAGTTCTTAGCAACGAAAATCGTATTTTCATTGGGCGTGCGCCTGTGCGAAATTGCTAGGCCTAAGCGATGCCCGCCCCGCTTGTCTTTCATTGACGTTAGCTGCAAGAAAAAAATTTATGTCGATACTCTCAAATCACGATCCAGAAATTTTCGAATTGATCAACGAAGAGGCTCATCGACAATTTGATGGGTTGGAATTGATCGCAAGTGAAAACTACACAAGCCCAGCGGTGATGGAGGCCGTTGGCAGTATTCTCACGAACAAGTATGCCGAAGGCTATCCCGGGAAACGCTACTATGGCGGTTGCGAAGTCGTCGACAAGATCGAGCAGATCGCAATTGACCGAGCCAAGGAATTGTTTGGCGCCGAATTCGCGAACGTTCAACCGCACAGCGGCTCGCAAGCAAATCAAGCGGTCTATTTCAGCTTGGTAAAACCAGGCGATACTATTCTGGGACTGGATTTGGCTCATGGCGGACACCTCACGCACGGCATGAAGTTGAACATCTCGGGAATGCTATACAATTTTCATCATTACGGCGTGACGCGCGATACACATCGATTGGACTTTGACCAAGTTTCCCGTTTGGCCCGCGAATATAAACCTAAATTGATCGTCGCCGGAGCAAGCGCCTATCCGCGCGAAATTCCTCACGAACGCTTCCGCGAGATCGCTGACGAAGTGGGCGCAAAATTGTTTGTAGATATGGCGCACTATGCCGGACTGGTCGCCGCTGGCTTGCATAACAACCCAGTTGAAGTTGCAGATTTTGTAACCACGACAACACACAAAACACTGCGCGGTCCGCGCGGCGGGTTGATTCTGGCCAAAGAAAAATACGCGAAAGACCTGAATCGAACCGTGTTCCCAGGATGCCAAGGCGGACCACTCATGCACGCGATCGCGGGCAAGGCTGTGTGCTTTGGCGAGGCATTGCGTTCGGATTTCAAGACCTATTCGCAAACGGTCATCGACAATGCGCGAACCCTCGCCGAAGTCTTAATGTCCGGCGGATTGCGACTTATTTCTGGCGGAACAGACAACCACCTGATGTTGGTTGACGTGACACCGTTCGGCATCGGGGGAAAGATTGCGGAAATCACTTTGGATCGTTGCGGCATCACCGTCAACAAAAACATGATTCCTTATGATGAGCGAAAACCGATGGATCCGAGTGGAATTCGCATCGGCACCCCTGCCCTCACAACACGCGGGATGGGTCCAGAACAAATGAAGCATGTGGGCCAATGGATCTTGACGGTCCTAAAAAATGTGGACAACGAAGAAGTTCTGACCCGCGTTCGCAAAGAAGTTTCCGAACTCTGCCAAGTATACCCAGTCCCCGCTCAAGCGATTTCGGTTTGAGCGAGCTCCAAGATGAGGGGGAGATCCGTAAAGCCAACGCGGGCCTTCAAGTCAGTCTCGCAAGTCGAACACTGAGTTTCCCAACGGATTTGATTTTTCGTCGCAAGGCGCAGTCGGGCAAATGATCGTTGACCATTCCCACCGATTGCATCATTGCATAACAGGTGGTTGGGCCGACAAAAGTCCAACCTATCTTTCGCAAGTGCTTGCTCATAGCGGTTGATTCCGGAGTGGTTGCTTGAATAGTTGCTCGATCGACCGGTGGTTGATGATTGACCGGACGAAATTGCCATAACAACGCAGCAAGCGAACCGTGCATTTCAATTGCTTCGATCGCGCGGCGGGCGTTATTAATTGTGCTTTCGATTTTGCCGCGATGCCGGATGATCTTTTCGTTCTTAAGCAACTTTTCGACTTTGTTGGGTTTGTAGCTCACGACACGTTCGAAGTCGAAACCATCGAACGCGTCGCGAAACGACTCGCGTTTCCGCAGAACGGTCCACCAACTCAAGCCCGCTTGAAAGCCTTCGAGGCAAACTTTTTCGTAGAGTCGAACATTATCGAATAACGGTTGACCCCATTCATTGTCGTGATATTGAACATACAACGGATCGACCGAACACCACCAACAGCGCCGTTTTCCCGCGCGGTCATCGAAATAGAGGGTTGGGTCAGATGAGGTTTGTTCGATATTCATGTCAAAAGTATGTTTTAAAAAGTCTGGCCTGGCCTTTGATGCCAGCAAACGCCCGACCATGAAACTGTTAATGAAAACCTTTGCTGAATTGTAACCAAAGGTGAGACTCCCTAACAATTCAATCGGTGCTCGTTTTTAGGTTCGCAGGCGTCGGGCTGCTACTTCCGGGGCTACGGGGTTGATCCAGATATCCGTTCCCATTTCGTAGCCAGCAGTTTTTGCGACACGTGGAATGATTTCCACGAACCAGTGATTTTCATTACCGCCCATGGGCGGTTGATGAAGCAACCAGTTGTAGGCCGGTTCACTTAGGAGAACTTCAACTCTTCGCAGATATCGTTGGCTCAGTTCGCACAACTGTTGGAGTTGGTTCTGATCGAGCTTCGAGAATGCGACTGTATCGTTGCGCGGCATTAGCCATATTTGAAATGCAAAGCGACTTGCGTATGGACACAGCATCACTAGATCATCTGTTTCAGCGACGATTCGAACGTGTTGTTTGAGTTCATGATTCAGCATGGCAGTGGTCATCGACACCCCGTTTTCATGCCGAAAGTTCTCGAGTCTTGTCATCCGGCTTGCCATCATCGGGCTGACTAACGGTGAGCCAATCAATTGAAAATGCACGTGCGCGACAGAAGCTCCTGCCTCAGAGCGGCAATTGCCAAAAAGCATGGCGTGCTTGATGTGGCTTTCAGATTCCTTTTTTTGCATTCGAATTTGGGCCGCTTGCAGACCGAGAACAAATTCTTCGATTGTCAAATCGGAAAAACTGAAGACGTGTCGTGGTGTGGGGATAATCAGTTCTTGGTCGCCAGACAAATAGGAATGTTGGTAGGGCCCGCAATCAACGCCCTCTTCTTGGCTCCCAAAATAGGTAGGAAATTTATTGGGGATCACACGAGTATGCCACTGCAAACCCGTGGGATCGACAGATTTGTCTTCTGGGCCGAGTCGCAATAGTTCGGGAGGCGTTTCTTCTTCGTTGCCTCCACAAAATGGGCAGATCAGTTGTTTAAACGATTGCTCGATCGGAACAAACTCGATGGGACGATCACGACGATTTTCGGCAATCGCGACCCACAAGTCAAAAAGGGGATCGTATCGCAAGTCGGACATGGGTCACCCAAGAATTATTGGAACAACAGCGGATTAATCACGCCATTGAGAGTAGATTCGTATGTTCAAACATGTTGGTGCGTTTGTCGCCGGAGTGTCAATGTTTTTTCGTACAATTCGACGTAGCGTGCTGTGCTGGCGGCCCAGGACCAATCGTTTTTCATTCCGTTCTCGACCAATAGGTTCCAGGTTGCTTGTCCGTTTTGAAAACAACACACGGCCTTGGCTAACGCCTGTTCCAACGACTGCGGAAGAAAAGGGCCAAACGAAAAACCCGTTGCTGTGCCATTGTCCAAGTTTCGCTCGTTGCAATTGATGACGGTATCGGCAAGCCCGCCCGTGCGACGAACGATCGGCACTGACCCGTAGGCCATGCTGTACATTTGGTTCAGGCCACAAGGTTCAAACTCAGAGGGCATCAAGAACATATCCGATGCCGCCTCGATCATGTGCGCTAGACCTTCATTGAACTGCAAATTCATCGAGAACTTATCCTGATGCGCGTGCTGCAAATTCAATAATTCGGTTTCGTATTCAGGTTGTCCCGTACCGAGCACAACCCATTGGACATCGATGGTCTTGAGCCATTGTTTCATGACAGGCAAGATCAAGTCCCAACCTTTTTGGCTGGCCAACCTGCCGACGATACCAACCATTGGCAACGAATCGTTGACCTGCAAGCCCAGCTGTTTTTGCAACGAGACTTTATTGCGGGCCTTGCCCTCGCGCCAGTTCGCGACAGTGTATTTCATCGCCAAATAAGGATCACGCGATGGATTCCAAACAAGCGAATCGATTCCGTTCAATATTCCTGACAGGTCACTCGATCGACCTTGCAGGGCTCCCTCTAGGCCGCAGCCTTGTTCGCTGCCTTGAATTTCGGTGGCATAAGTTGGGCTGACCGTGTTGATTGCGTCTGCAAATGCGATTCCCGACTTCAGCAAATTGAGTTGACCATAAAATTCCATTTGGCGCCAATTGAAATACTTCCAGTCCAAACCAGTCAGTAGCATGTCCCAATGCCAAAAGCGACCCTGGTAGGCCAAGTTGTGAATCGTCAACAGAGTGGCGACATCCGTAAATGGTGGCGCGTCCAAAAATTCGGTATTAAGGTAAACGGGTAAGAGCGCGGTTTGCCAGTCGTTTGCATGAACCAAGTCGATTTCGAGTTCCATCAAACGCGCGGCTTCGAGCACCGCCCGACAAAAGAACACGAAACGTTCGCAGTTATCGGTATAGCTCTCGCCATTCTCGCCATACAATTCGTTGCGATCGAAATAGTCTGCCTGCTCAACGAGATAAACTGGGATATCGCTATTGGGCAGGCGACTTTCCAGTAACCGACCCGAAATCAACTTTGAACCAACCGGCACCGCGAGTTCAATCGACGTCGGGGTGATGGGCTGCTCGCAACGGCGAACGCAGCGATACGCGGGCATGAACACGACGACCTCATGCCCGGCCGCTTCCAATTCTCGCGGCAGAGTGCCACATACATCGGCTAAACCACCTGATTTGGCGAAGGGCTCAATTTCACTTGCAGCAAAAAGAATATTCATCGATCCAATCCTGGGCCTTGATGGATGATACAGGCGGTGTTGGTTAAGTACACTTTTGATTCTAGCGAAACACCTTCGCGACGAAAACACCAAGGAACTGCCCAGGATCAATCGTGAGCCACTACTTGGCTATTTTTTATCGAAGTGACTCATTGCAGCGCTGAAATTTACTGACCACTTCCCGAACAAGCGGCCTCAACCGTTGAGCGTCATTCTTTCGATGAAACTTGATGCCCCATCGCCGCAAAGATCGTAGAAAACTCGCGCATGATTTCCTCAATCGATTCGAATCGCCAAAGCGGGCCACATGCCACGTTGAAAATCTGTTCATCCCACGCTGACGAATACATCATCAACCGGACATTCTGAGCAATCGCTGAAGCGTCATCGAGCGAAGCAACAGGTAATATCGAAAAAGCTTCAACTTTCGCAGCTGGAAAATCGTCTTGCGCTCCCCGCACTTGCAACGGTTTCTCGCGCTTCAATTGTTCAAAACTGCGCGAAAGCTCGATTGCCTGTTTTTCGTTTGCAATCCACACGCCAATCGCCGGACCTCGATCGTTTAACGCGTTCAACAATTGCGCCAAAGTAACGTTGGCGATCGGGTGGACCATTTCAGCGGCGATCTCGACAGCTGGTTCTAGAACAAAACGACGGAAAGTCATGCGTGGATGTGGCACGCAAATCGTACCGCTGCGGACAGTCGACGAACCGTGCAACAATAAATCCAAATCAACGATTCGAGGCCCCCACCGTTCCTGTCGCACGCGCCCGATCGCTGCCTCGAGTGCCAAGAGCCCGGCAATGCCGTCGTCTGCCGACAATTGTGACTGCGCCCGAATTGCTGCGTTCACATAAACCGCTTGCCCCGCCGGACCACCAATTGGCTCCGTAACAATAGGGCGGCTCACAGACCGAAACTCAAATCCGAACCTCGGCATCAGATCAACGACCGTTTCAAGCGTCGCCAACAAGTCACCCTCGTTGGCACCAAACGAAATCAAGCACTCGACGGCATTGATCATTCTGGGGACGCTGTCATTCTGGGGACGCTGTCTTCTTGAGAGATTTCACATTCCTAGCATGCTGCCTAGGAACGATATGAGACAAAAAAACGGCACCCAACTTCATGCTCGATGCCGCGAATTCTGATCAGGCGAAAAAATGTGCCCCCTCAGGTAATAACTGTGCCTCTTTTAGGTGTCCTCTTGAAACCTGTTTAGCGCAAGCCCTTTGAATAATTGCGAATCCGACCGCTTGCTTGTTCCAAGCACGCTAAACAAAGCACTCGAAATAAAACGGGGTGAGGAATCCAATCCACGAGGGCTGCGATGCAACCCCGCCGACAGTCGTCCTTTTAGTCGCCGCCACCCAATTTTCAAAATACTTATCTTGACTTCACTTTTCTTTTCAACTTCGAATCTTTTCAACTTCGATGTCGGTTTAAGTTAACCCCCCAGCTGGGAGTCTTCTAAACCATCTCGTCTCAAAACAACTTTAAGGTGTACAAGCCAAACACAACTTACTTGCGTGGGGGATTATTCTGCGCTTAGATAAAAACATGTCAAGCGTTTTGGTTTTCAAAATCGCCATTTTTTATTCGAGAAAATTTATTCTCTCCTCCTACTTGAAAACTCGTCGACTTATTGCTTCGATCTCGAAATGTCAAAATTGCCTGTTCAAAACGGTCGATTTTTCTCGAACGTACTGATCGCCATAAAAAGTCGGCGACTTCACAGCAACCAGAATTTTTTTTTTTAACCGAAGCAATAGGTTGTAGTTCGTTGAAGGCGATTTGTCTGATAAGCTGTTGTTATGAAACCAGTGTCCGGAGTTGCCGAGTTGAACATCATTCACTACCCACATCCAACCCTTCGTCATGTTTCGAAACCATTGCGCACGGTTGATAGAACGATCCGCCAATACATCGAGAAAATGTTCGAGCTTATGTACGCTGCCAAAGGAATCGGCTTGGCAGCGAATCAAGTCGATTTGCCGTTTCAATTGTTCGTTGTGAACCCTGAAGGCGTTCAGTCGTCGGGAAAAGAGCTCGTTTTTATCAATCCAGTGCTCAAATCACCCCGTGGCCAAGCTTCTGCAGAAGAAGGTTGCCTTAGTTTGCCCGGTCTTTATGGCGAAGTCGCAAGACCCGAAAAAGTCCAGGTTACGGGCTTTGATCTCCACGGTAACGAAATCAATATGATTGCCGAGGGCTTGCTAGCACGCGTCATTCAACATGAATTCGACCATCTGCAAGGAACACTGTTTATCGATCGCCTCGACGAAAATGAAAAAAAACAATTGGCGGAACAGATCGACGAGTTCGATATTGAAATTCGAAATCTCCAAGCAGCAAACAAGATTCCTAGCGACAAAGAAATTGCCGAGCGACTGGCCGCACTCGAACGCCAATATTGTTAGTCGAAAACCAAACTCTAATCACCCAGCGTTGCCCTATGAAAATCGTGATGTTTGGAACGGGTCCTTTTGCCGTTCCAACTTTTTCGGAATTGCTTACGAGTCATGAAGTCGTTGCGTTAGTCACACGCCCGATCGACGACGCGGGCAAGCGACGTAAATCGGCGGCAAACCCTATGCGTGAACTGGCCGAGGCACGTGAGCTCGCGGTCTTTGCTCCGTCTGACGCTAACGAAGTCTCGTTTGTGGATGTTCTCCGGCAGATAAATGCGGACCTATTTGTTGTATGCGACTTTGGGCAAATTCTTTCCAAAGAATGTCTGGCTGCGGCGCGTTTGGGTGGTGTTAATTTGCATGGGTCGCTCTTGCCGCGTTACCGTGGGGCAGCTCCCATCAACTGGGCGATCTATCGCGGCGAAACGACAACAGGCGTTAGCGTCATACACATGACATCCAAGCTCGATGGTGGACCTGTCTTAAATACGGCAACATTGCCGATCGAAACCAACGACACAACGGAGAGTATTGAGCCAAGGTTATCGCAATTGGGCGTGCAACCTGTTTTGGATTCCATCGGTTTATTGACCAATTGGGATGGCACTTCGGCGATAGGTGTTCTTCAGGATCCTGCATTAGCTACGTCAGCACGTCGACTGCGCAAGGAAGACGGCTGGATTCGTTGGCAGCGTTCGGCACAACAAATCGTGAATCAGGTTCGCGCCTTTCAACCATGGCCCGGAACGTTTACCGAGTGGCTAAGACCTGAGTCAACGCCCATCCGTTTGATTATCAACGCCGCTTGCGTCTATGAATCCCATGTTCCGTCTTCCGGCATATCGGACTCGCCCGGAACTGTCATCAAACGCGACCGAGATTCACTTGTAGTGCAAACAGGCCAGGGACAACTTGAGTTAATGATGGTTCAACCGGCTGGCAAGAAGTCGATGCCAATCGACGCCTTTTTGCGCGGATATCCCATCGCTGTCGGCCAATTATTCGCGGGCCCGATCAATAATCCCAGCTGATGCCTGCGCCAGGCGTCGAGCCAATCATCTGTGGACGGATTTCGATTCCCAAGTCATAGTCGGAGCGGCGAATGGCTTGGGTCGAAGCGTAGGCGAGACACCAACCCAAGACGACTTGCGAAAGGTAATGATCGTTGTCGTTGATACGCGACCAACCTGTCAAGGTCGAGGCGGCAATCCATCCAGCTTTGTAGACAGGACGTTCTGCAAGTTGCGAGGCGACCAAGAAGGGAACGGCACCGACAAACGCGTGGCCACTTGCACCGTTGTCATCAGCCCAAAAGTCCCAATTGGATGATGGCGGCATGTCATTGGGCCGGCTGGATCCAATACTCCGTTGCAACAACCAGAGCGGTGGCACGCCAACCAACAGACTTCGCAAACTGCGATCGCTCCAAACTTGTATATTGGGATTCACATTGAGTACTCGACTCCCAATCGAGGTTACGGCAAATATTCCAGCCATTTGGAAATGCTCACCAAAAACCTTCGCGAATTTAGCGATATCATCCGACGTGTTACTTCGAACGTTGTCCTGATACCAATCGGCAAATTCTTGATCCATGCGAGTATTGGCGAGCACGGCACTTGCCGACAAACCGATGATCAAGGGGCGCAACGTTTTTCGAGAGTAAAATTGACGCTGATCATTAACCAGAACCTCCCATACCGTGGCCGGGGTGTGGCCGATCGAATCGTCGATGCCAGCGTTAACGTCCAGCGAGTAATCCAATTCATTCGATGGCCATTCATTTCCCGCAGGATACGAAAGTTCGTTGGTTGGCAACTGTGCATCGCTCGTGATGGGTGGGGAATCCGGAAATGGTGAATCCAAAACTTGCGAGATCGGGTTTTGCGACAATGACTGTGCAAGTGCGAAACCAGGAAAAGAATACAAGGCAATGAAAACAAAAGTCAAATAGATTCGTGTCAGACCAACGCACGTGAGTGCTCGATTTCCAGCAAGTGCAGCGCGGACGGGGTACTCGGCATGGCTTTTATCAAGGCAACAGCCAATAAATATTCGTCGTAATGAAATCTTGTTTTGCATTTCCAACTCTTCGCAGTCGAACTGCGTTGTGTTCTCGAAAATCTAAAAATGTCCAGTTGATTGCAATTTGCTTATTTCAACCGTTGCGGCGGGCGTCATGGCCAATCGGTGTAGACGTTGACGTTGATCGACCGCAAAAAAGGCGAAATCGTTCGCGTTTGATTCTTGGGGTTCCGCGCATTTGACTTGAAATATTCGTCCGGCGTTGAAATTCGGAACTGGGGTAGCGAATTCGCAATCGTACGTCGCGAATTGTCTTTCCTGATCAACCATCTTGTTGACAACTAACACTTGTTCACAGGCAGGATTGCCGTCTTGTTCTGCAACCCAGCCGCGTACAGACAATGTTTGATTCCGCTGCACAACTTTGGTGATGCGACCGTCGATTTTTTGGGGGAACTGAACCAGCGTGTATCCTACGGGAACCAATGCTGAGGGGGCAATGCGGCCTTCGGCGACGAGAGGTGCCAGCCAGCCATTTGCGTTGGCAGCCCAAATTTTCGCTTCATTTCCAGGCTCAAGATCCGCAACAGGAAAACGCAATTCAAATGCGAAACATTTGCCATTACAAAATCCTGATTGCGCCGCGTCGTCGAATTGTTCGGGAGCAATTTCCGAAGTCTTCGCTTGCGCGATCGGCGTGAGTTTTCCTTTGTTTTCCAAATAGAATTTCGAGGGTGCATCGCGATGGATTGTGTCAATGCTCCAGCCTTGAAGCGTTACGTAATCGGTTTCTTGTGTCATTTGTTTGACGCAACCGAGAATGCATTGAGGCCAGTGATAGTACCGTGAACCTTCACGCGAGCTGTTTTCTTCAATCGGCGTTGGATAAAGTGCCAGGCATTTTGGCCCCACCCGCATGTTGAATGAATACTCACCGCACAATCCCGCAGCAACGACCGCCAAGAAAAAATGCGACGCTATGATCGGCAAGATTTGATTGCCACGTTGAAAATTGCGGATCCAAAAAATACTGACAACCCAAGTCAACAACATCAACAGCGGATTAGGTAAATGTACGAGAGAAAAAATGGAAGCCCCGGCAATGGTTGCCTGAGTGCGTTTGCGACAAACGGTCAGCAACAACGGCAACAACAGGATCAACAACAACCATTGCTGCAGCCCAACCGTTGGCAATTTCACCATCATCCAATGCCGCAATGACTTGTCACCGAAAACGGCGCCAAGGTCACCACTCCATGTCCCAAAGCAAAGACTTAGGCCGATTAAGATGGCCGTCATCGTCAAAGTCAATTTTGCGGCGGCGATCCATTCGGTTTTTGATCGCCAACTCGCAAAGAACGCAGATGTGAAATATTCGCGGTCTGGTCTGACCCGCAAGCTCATACCCACAATTACAGCTCCCAACCCCCATTTAGAAACCGTTAGGTCCGGAAACCAAATCGCGGCCAACATGCAAACGACAAATCCGCCGATCAAGACCAAACTGAGCACACAGTCCAATCGGGACGGAGTATTTCGAACACGAGTCTCACACGAGGCCACGCAGACAACACCATGAGTTAGCAACTAGGATTTATGTTAGTACGATGCAGCCTTGTATCGAAAGCGCTGACATAAAGACAGGCGGATCGAATACGCCTTGAGATTTTTTTCCCAAATGCTAGCGAAACCTGCGAATGTTGGGCAAGCTAAGAGAAAACAAGCGGACTGACATGAGCGTGCCCTTTCGATTCAAACAATTCACAATCGGTCATGACCGATGTGCGATGAAGGTTGGCACCGACGGCGTTTTGTTAGGTGCTTGGGCAATGCTGCCACGACACGGCAATCGCATGTTGGACATCGGCACCGGCTGTGGACTGATTGCCCTGATGCTTGCGCAGCGTTTTGAAGAAGCCGAGATCGTCGGCCTTGAGATTGACGCCGCCGCCGCCGAGCAGGCGAACGAGAACGTGTTAGCGTCGCCATGGCCGAGTAGGATCGCGATTGCCAACACTTCGTTTCAGGAATATGTTGCGCAGCAAAGTGAGGCAACGAGAGCTTTCGATTTGATCGTCAGTAATCCGCCTTATTTCTTGAATCACCTTGAATCGCCGTTACGGCAACGCTCCGCTGCTCGGCACCAGTGCTCGTTGCGAATGGACGAGTTGATTGCGGGTGCGAATCAATTGCTTGCGCCAACAGGTGTTTTGTCGTTGATCATTCCTTTCGACGCCGCTGAGGCAACCATTGAATTGGCTGAAACCCAATCGTTGAGCCTAAACCGCCGCACAAATGTGTTGCCGCTGCCCGGCCGTGCTCCTAAACGTTCGCTGTTGTCGCTTTCTCGCGGATCGGTTTCGACGCCTGTGGTCGACGAACTTGTGGTCGAGACCTCAAGGCACCAGTATTCGGAAAAATACGAGTCATTGACTCGTGAATTTCATTTAAAGCTTGATTGAAAGGGAGCAATGTCGCTTGAGTGGGGCTACGAGCGCGGTTCTAATAGGTTCTTAAGTGAGATTCATTCGCTGAAGACAGGCGAAAGCTATTTGACTCCGGCAATGTCAGCGGGACGTCGATGTATTCCATTCGTCCATTGAAAACAGAAGGAGTATGTGATGAGTCAGTTTCGGGTCCTGACAACTGTTTGTTTTTTGTTTGTTTTCTTGATTGCAGCGGCGACTTTTGCTCAAACGGATTTGCCTGCTGACGAGCGCGCGAATTTGCGAGCTTCGTTGGATCTCGAGAGCTTGCTTACCCCGGCCGGCGAATTGCTGATGCAAAATGGTAACCTACTTGGGTTACTTCCCGCCGGACTAAAACTTAACGACCTGCAAATTGAGTTTCAATTCGCGATACCAGTAGACTTAAGTGTGCTTCGCGAATCCAACGGTGACGAGTTTCCCACGAGCATGTTGTTAAAAATGCTCGTCCGCGAGGCCGGTCAACTTGACGGAATTTTCGATTCGGTGAAATCCAGCTCGGAAGAAGACGAACTTGACGGCCGAAAAATCTATCGTCCCCAGTTCGGCCCCAAAAACGTCGCGGCCAATATGCCAGACGACCTGACTCTGCTAATTGGTACTGACAATTATTTGACACAATGGAACTCGGATATTGCGTCCGAGGCACTGCTCAAGTTGTGGTCAAAAACGGATGGCTCGGCACTGCGATTTGCAGCCGATTTGACGGATTGTGAAGACCTACTGCGCGAGTTGGGTGCAAGTGCCGGTTTCATGCCTCCCGAAATCGTAGGAATCCTCTCGAAGCTCTCGAGCGTCAAGACCATTTTTGCTCTGGCCAATCCTGACAAGGACGAAATGATTCAGATTACTTTGTCGGGCCGCGAGGGTGAAACCAAGACGGTTCACGAATTGGCTGATGCGGTCGTCGAGTTGATTCGCAATTTGATTAGTGAACGTTCTGAGTACGTGCCGGACAACTTAGAAGACATGGTAAAGATCATGAAAGAGCTTGGCGAAGGACTGACTGTGTCCGAATCCGAATCAAACATTGTTATCACCGCAAAACGCCCCGCCAGCCTTGACAAAAGGCTCGCGGCCCTCGTGCCCGAAGTGCAACGTGCCGCGGAAAAAGCCACTGAAATCAATGACATGCAACAGGTCGTGATGGCACTTCATTTTTACTACGATTCCAACAGGCATTTTCCTTTTGGTGACGTCGCGGATTCCGATAATGACCTGAGTTGGCGGGTTTATCTATCGAAGTACTTGGACAGCGAAATTGATTTCGACACTGTTGACTTCGACGATGACAATGATAGTGAATCGAATGCCTTCCTCATTGATAAAATGCCAACGTTCTTTGGACACAACGGTAAAACAACGGGGATCGTTGGCGTCAAATTGGATAAGCCAATTCTTCGCATGGGCAACATAACGGACGGTACCTCCAATACAATTGCGTTTATCAAAACGGATCGCGAGTTACCGTGGGCTGCTGAAAACGATATGACCATCGATGAAATCGTTCGGTACTTTACGGATTCAAAGGAACCCATTTTGGTCGGGATGTTTGATGGAAGTGCCGAAAGGCTGCCGGCCGATATCGATCCTAACAAACTGCGAGCAATGCTGACCCCGGATGGTGGCGAAGTGATTCGGTAAGTCCGGCTTGACGGAAATCATTTATTGTTTGGGTTACGGTTTTCTATTTAGGCCGAAGTCGCGTGCCCAAAATGAAGTCGGGAATGCCACGCTGCGGTGAAGCGACTGAAACAACCGCCCCTGCAAAAGTGATGATCGATGCGACCAAAGATACGATTAACATGGCGTTAAACTCCATCGAATGCTGACTGGCTGATTGGCTTGTTGGCACAGAGGGAAGTTGGT
Organism: Planctomycetaceae bacterium; assembly: GCA_024642765.1. Taxonomy (GTDB): domain Bacteria; phylum Planctomycetota; class Planctomycetia; order Pirellulales; family Pirellulaceae; genus BJ22. The sequence continues at coordinate 27,830 of JAHEAM010000001.1, read as the reverse complement.
CCGTAATCGTTTTTTCGAAGACCGCTACATCCGCTGGATTGTTTTCGTTCATACGTGACAAACCAACATCGACCAGGCAAGGCGCCAAAATTGCGGAAGCGCAGATTGCAGACCAACTTAATGCCATTCGCAGACCGCATAACCAACTAGCGGCCGGTTGTCCTTTCTTGTTTCTTAGTTCGATGCCGAGGAATTGAAACGCAGGGCCGCCCTTGGTGATTTTTCCCAAGAAATAACAACCCAGCAAAACGAATACCCACGCACAGGCGGTTTTCCAAATGGGAAAATAGTCGAGCCTCGAAAACAATATCCAACTCAAGAGCGATATTACTCCAGTGATGATGGGCCATTCCAGCCCTGCTGAAGCAGCCAAAACACCGATTCTCGAATCCCAATACAGTCGAGACTCACGACGATTTTCAATATCGAGTTGTTCCTTGAGAATCGTGATCGACTGCAACGTTGATGAGCGACGACGAAAATCATTAATGATTTTGGTCGTTGGCTCTGACAGTGGCAGGTTTGTCAAACACCAATCGAGTACATTTCGCAGCAATTCGTTTGCTCTTTCGATATCACTTGTCGAGGGATTTTTCGTAGCTCCGACTGTCAGGCCTTTGGATTGGCCAGTAATGTTGACTGGGAAATCGATCAACCGTCCGTGACCTTCGGTGCCAATCATGAAATAATCAAATGACAACCTTTGAGGTAAGGTTTGATCGGAAACGGCTGCCTCTAACTCTCGCGTTAAATCAAAGATCGCATTCTTGATCTCAGTCCAATCCACATTGCGCATACGAGTCACAACAAACGAAAACGGAACGCCACCGAAATACTCAAATGCATTCCACAAACCGTTTTCGTCGAATCCGCTTTGCAACCAACGGCTGCGTGTTGCGCGATTTACGTTTTTGAATACGCAAGCAGAATTTGAGTCAGCCCCACAGTTCCGAAAAATCAAAGCCTTTCGATCAAGTGTCTCGTCCAAACCTATCAAAACGTTGGCATTACCTGTATTCGAACGCAATTCGCCAGTCGCCTTGAATCGACCAAATTGGAGGACTTGATGGCAAGGTTTGATGGGGAGGCTTGCATTCAAACCTTTTGATTGAAATCGGGCTGAAAACAATTGAATAACGTGTGTGCCGCTGAGCAAGTCATGAATGCCGCGCATACCATTGGACTGACGCATTGTTGAAAAACAAAATAATCCTAATAGCGTCAGAGTCAAAATATTGGTAACCCACACATAGAGATAATGCTCCGTTGTAAACGTCTCCGTTGGATCGCTCCAAAATCTCGCGACAGCGGTAATCAGTAAGATTCCAAAGCCGCCGGGAATCGCAAAACTCCGCAGAGTGCTTCTCCACAAGTTTGGACGCTCTCCACGGGAGTTTGTCACACGTATCCCCATCAGTTGTTTGCCTAGCGTAGCACCCGTTGACCATTCCCAGACGCTGAACCAGCCAACCGCAAAAAACCAATTCGCAATGCCACCCCAGTTTTGCATGGTTGCTATTTTGCTTTTGAAGTTCATCATCTCTTCTGGAGACATAGCGGATATTTCTATATGCATCTGGTAGGCCAACAACAGGCCCACCAAGGCCATTGCTATTTGGAACAAGAGTTGAATGCTAAAGTAGTCCATCATAAACGCCGCAACTCTCCGGCCTGTTTGTGCGAGCGATGTTCCTTGGGATGCGAACGGCAGCAAGGAACTGCGAATGGCATCGAGATCTTGAAAACGTTTTTCGGGATCCTTTTCAATAGCCTGCAGTACAATCTGCTCAACCCCCTTGGGGATTTGTGGATTGTGTTTTCGAAGCCGATCGGGGAAATCCGAAATAATTTGAGCCGTCACAGACATTGCGTCACCCACAAATGGTGGACGCCCCGTCAAAAGTTCATAGAGTGTCGCGCCAATGGAGTAGATGTCGGTTCGGTGATCAACTTTTGCACCACGAACTTGTTCCGGCGATGCAAAACTGGGTGTCCCCATGAAAGTGCCTGTGCGTGTCAAGTTTGCATTGGCGACCAAACTCTTGCTCAGACCAAAATCGCCGATTTTAATCCTGCCATCATCTTCGATAAAACAATTCGAGGGCTTAACGTCACGGTGCACGACACCGATTTGATGCGCCGCCTGCAGTCCATCAATGACATCCAAGATGGCGTCGACAGCGCGTTTTAATTCCAACCGTCCCGTTTCCCGTAACTCGTCGGCGAGCGTTCTGCCCGGCATCAACTCCATTGCAATGAACGGCTGATCGTTGGCAAATCCGGCTTCATAAACAAAGGTTGAACGGGGATGCGAGACCTTTGCTGCCAACTGGCCCTCACGCAAGAATCGCTCTACGGCATCCGCGTCGCGTTTGGCCTTAGGGCACGAAAGGATCTTTAGCGCTACGGAACGCCCCGACTCTTTGTCAAGAGCCTCAAAAACTCGACCCATGCCGCCGCTACCGAGCTCGCGCAATATTTCGTAGCCACCAATTCTTGTTGGATTCGATTCAGTGGGTGTTTGTGTGTAGAAACCCGTTGGCGCTACAGTGGCCTCGGTCGGTGCCTGTGGCAATAAGGCGTGAAAATCCACCGATTCCTCTGAGGCGTAGGCCGCACCACATTCGGAGCAAAACTTAGGCGTCCTCTCAAAATATTGGACCACATGTCGACAAATCGTGCAGGTGATTTCCAATTCTAACGACCTTGGTTGAGTTAACGACAAACTGAACTAGAGTTGTTATTCTAGTTCATTGTGATCGACTGCGACAATTCCAATAATAATGCCTGAATTTATATATTTCATGACCCAAATTCATTGAGGATGTTAGGCAATGCTTTTGTCAATAGTTGTGATTCAAGGCCCCGACCAAGGCCTGGAAATTGTTCTCGAAAATTCTCAGTCGATCAAAATTGGGCGCGGCGACCAAAGCGATTATCGACTGAACGATCCATCTGTCTCCCGAGTTCATTGTGAAATAAGTCGACACGGTGCCGTGGTTACTGTTCGTGATTTGGGTAGCTCAAGTGGTACAAAGATTAACGGACAGTCCATTGATGTCGCGCAAGTAGCTATTGGTGCCAAGATTGAAATAGGCGACTCTGTCCTGCTCCTGTCACAGAAAGACTCCGCCAAAAAAACGACGATGGCTGGCGGAGTTGAACCTACCGTCAAACCATTGGAAGAACTGGTTGGCAGCAAAATCAATTCGTATCGATTGGACAAGGTCGTCGGCAGTGGAAACTCAGGGGTCGTCTTCAAAGCCCATGACGAAGAAAAGCAACGTGATGCGGCGGTCAAAGTCTTAGGGCTACAACACACGCGACTTCCTCAACAACGAGAACGCTTCGTGAGGGCCATGAAGACGATGATTCCAATTCGCTGCGACAATATCGTGCGCATTTACAACGCTGGAATTACCGGACCGTATTGCTGGACAGCGATGGAATTTATCGAAGGTGAAAACCTCGCACAACTGATCGACCGCACCGGAATTGAGGGCATGCTGGATTGGCGCAAGGTTTGGAAGATCGCCGCTGACATTGCGATGGCATTGACGACTGCCCAAGAGCACAAGATTGTGCATCGAAATGTAACTCCGACCAATATTTTGCGGCGGTCTAAAACTGAGCAAAGTCTGCTTGGCGATTTGATGTTGGCGAAAGCCCTCGAAGGCGAATATGCCGTTCAAATCACACAACCTGGGCAATTGATGGGTGACCTCAAATATATGGCACCTGAGCGCACTTATCCTGATGGCGTGATTGACGTGCGTTCTGACATCTACGGATTGGGCGCGACCTGCTACGCGCTCTTGACGGGACAACCGCCTGTTAAAGGTGAAAACCTAGCTCAGTTGATTGAGAATATTAGGAACACCGAACCTAAAGCGCCACGCGATTTTCAACTTTCGATCAACGAGCATTTTCAAGATCATGTTTTGAATCGCATGTTGGAAAAGGACCCGAATCAACGATTTCAATCACCGAATGAACTCCTGGAACAACTCGAAAGGATTGGCCGTTATAACGGATTAGCCTAATCAAAATTAGCTATGCATTGTATTTTTGCAGGAGGGCTAAATAAAACCCGTCATAGACCTGATTGGGTAGGATTCGCTGTGTCAATGCGATTTCTGGCGAGAACTTTTTTTTGTTGAATTCGGTTAAGCCAGATTGAACCGGAACGTTATGCTCAGCGAGTGTTCGACCATCGATCGAAAGCGGCAATACCTGCACTCGTGTGCCAAACATTTCGAGTAGTTTTTGAACGACGCCTTCATTCTCCTCCGGTGCGAAGCTGCATGTTGAGTACAGTAAATGGCCACCTGGCTGTAGCGATTCGAAAGCGCTTTTGATCAAACCTATTTGCTTGCGACTGGTCTCTCGAATTTTCCGCGGACTCCAAGTCGCGAACGAGGTTGCGTCCCGTTTCGTAAAGCGCGCTTCGCCACTACAAGGTGCATCGAGCATGACACGATGAAATCGTTCACCGACCTTTTTTCCAACGGTTCGGCCATCGGTCATGTAGAACTTGGCGATTTTCACACCTTGTTGCCGCAAGTTGGCCTGGAGTCGAAAAAAGCGGTTTCGCACGGGTTCCACGCAGGACAGCAGCCCTTGGTTTTGCATTAAAGCGGCAAGGTGCGCGGCCTTGCCACCGGGAGCCGCTGCCAAATCGAGAACCTGTTCATTTGGATTCGGATCGAGAACGATGGCAGCGAGTTGACTCGAAAGGCTCTGTAGATAGAGTTGCCCGGTGGTGGTCTCAGGAAGGAGCGTTAGGCGTTCTCGATCGGATTGCGCGACTGAAAACGAAACGGGCGACCAGCTGACGGGTTCGCAGTTCAGATTCGGCAATTCACACAAGCCCTGAAGTGGGTTAAGGCGAAACGCAACGCGGCGCGGCAGATCGAAACTGGCAAGAAATGGCTCCCATTGCGATTCTGGAACGATTACTTCCATGCGTTCGAGAAATTCGATTGGCAATTCGTAAGTGAGATCAGCCACAGTTGAATCCAGCTGCAACTTTAAACGTTGATCGAAAGCGCGGCGTGAAATTCCGGCGTGTTGCGAATGGTATCGAAGTCGTTTTCCGATGCTACCAGTTCGCGATACTTCGGATCGATTTCGAGTGCGATCGCCAGGTGATGGCAGGATTCTTTGGTAGCCAATTCCAATGCCAAATAGCACGCCAAATTATAATGCGCGATGGCACTTTCGTTTTCGACCAGAAGGGCTTCACGCATCACATCGATGGATTTTTCAATGCGATCAAGGCGCTTATAACACCAGGCTAAAGCCAACAACGTATGCAGGTTTTCAGGCTCAAGAGATTTGGAAGCATCCAGGTTTTTGGCGGCTTCGTCGAAGCGACCGGCCGCCCGATGAGCTTGACCCTTCAGAAACAGAACGTGGGCTTCGAAGCTTTGAGGACGTTCGATTTGGTCGAGGCATTCGATGACTCGATTCGCAAGTGTTTCGATATGAACTGGATCCAAGTGCCAACGATCGTCAAACACGCTCATCAAGTCGAGATAGCCTTCGGCCTCTCGGATGAGTTGTTTGCGTCGGATGCGATCTTGGTTCAACATGGGAATCACAAAGGTTTGGGAACTTGTTTCAACTTACAATTCTAACTCGCGCCCGAATTGTTGGCCGAAAAATCAATTTGTCGTCGTGTTCATTTCGGCAAAACAATGACAAAAAATCGGTTTAATGCTAACCGGGCGCCGCACTGGTACTTTCAGGGTTAGGTAGTTTAATTCGTCTCAATGGTCAACATGTGTTGTCTTTTGTCAACGCCCGGCCAACGGCGTGTTGCGATTTCACCACAAAAATGCGAGAAAACCTTTGTTTTTTGCGGTGGTATTTTGTTTGCAATATTTCGCCGTCGTCACCACTTCGGATTAGACTCAGTTCCAATAGGGAAAGTTCATCATGTCTGGAAAAATGTTGTACGCAGCCGTTTTTTCGCTGGCTGTGATTTTTGGCGTTGCGTTTCAAACAAGTTTTCAAACTCAAAACGCGTCGCTCGACACTTTCGAAAATCCCTACCGAAGAACTCAATTTGGTTGGCAAGATTCGCGGGACTGGACTATTCAAGACGAAACGGAATGTCGAGAATCGGTACATCCGTTGTGGGTTTCGCTGGGGCTCGCGTTTTTGGTGCTGGGAGTCGTTGTCTGGTCGACAGAAGATGACGATCTGGCTCACTTGTTTGGCAACGACGTCGTGCCAAATCAAAAACGCGCTTTGTAATAATTTCCCATCTCTGCAGGTTCAGGATTCTTATGGCCGACTCGGAACAAACGAAACCGAAGGTCGGACTCTACTCGATTGTCAATCTGACGATCGCCAACATGATCGGGGCGTCACTGTTCACGACCAGTGCGTTTACGCTTCGAGATCTGGGCAACAAACCGCTGGTCATGCTGGCTTGGTTTTTGGGTGGCGTTATCGCCCTGATGGGAGCTATTAGTTATGGACAACTTGCAAGACGGATTACGGAATCGGGTGGTGAATACCTTTATCTAAGTCGCATGGTACATCCGGTTGCTGGATTCATGGCTGGTTGGGTTTCGTTATTTGCAGGTTTCTCGGGTGCCACGGCCTACGCTGCCGTGACATTTTCCGTTTATGCCCTAGGCGATGGGGATGCCCCCGATTGGGCCTCGCCGTTGTTGTCAATGGTCGTAGTGCTGGGGTTTGCCATTCTGCATGCGCTGGTACGCACTACGGGGTTGATCACACAAAATATCATTGTTGCTTTGAAAATCATTGGGCTCGCGATTTTCGTTTTGTTTGCGATTTGGCATTTCCCGGGCGTTGCGAGTTCGGAGGGTCGTTGGAGTTTTGGCGACAAGGCACAACCAGTTCCGTTTTCGATTGGTGTTTTTGCATCGACATTGGTTTGGATTTCGTTGGCGTACACAGGTTATAACGCGTCGATTTACATGTCAGAAGAAGTAAATAATGCTCGCGTGAATGTCCCGCGAGCAATGATCATCGGTACCCTGCTCGTGACGGGCATTTATCTGTTGATGAACTTCATTTTTTTGTATGCAACGCCAGCCAACGTGATATTGGATTCTAAAAATGACATCGCGGCCCTGGCAGCCCGAAGCCTGAGTCCGGGGCTGCTCGAATATCTGGTACGGATGGTCGTCTGTCTGGCGATGCTCAGCTCGGTATCGTCGCTATTGTTAGTGGGTCCGCGTGTGTATGCGAAGATGGCGAACGAAGGCGTCTTTCCCAAGGTCTTCTCGTTCGACCCAAGTCGTTCGGCTGCCCCCAGTTTCTCGATTTTCCTACAAGCAATACTGACGTGTCTTTTGATTCAGTTCGCAACGCTCAAAGGTTTGCTCGACTACCTCGGACTGACGTTATCTGTATGCAGTGCATTGACGGTCGCTGCATTGCTATTTTCAAAACCGTTATCGACGGGTGAAGGCGAACAGCGATGGCGAACTCTGGTCGCTGGAGCATTTGTAATCGTGACACTTGGACTAGCCGTTCTGGGAGCTGCTCAAGATATTTGGAAATGGGTCGGGTTGTTGGCCACGATCGTCATCGGGATCTCTGTTTATGCGGTTTGGAAAGTAACGGAAAATCGTCGACGACCGATTGGCTGATCAAGAGCGAAAACGGTTTCTTCATTATTGATACCCATTCCAAAAATATTGTGGGCCAGATAATCGTGATCGGGGCGATACCTTAGTGGCCCGAAACACGCCAAACCCCGAATCCCCACGTTTGACGCATTGTGGTAGCGCAAAACGGGGAGCACATGCGGTGGCTTTACCTTGCCAAGAAACTTGAACTAAACTATGGGCTACGTCCCTGGGCGACCTCTTAAGTTCGTAACTCTTGAGCGCTCTGTTTCTCATCGAAAAAAATCTTTCCTCAGGTTTGCACGTGTTTGACAAGAAAAGAAATTCGCATCCAATCGCACATCATTCGAATGACTGCAAGCCAAGAATCAAAAGCCCTATTTACGACTATGCCATTTTAGAGCCACGGCAGTTGCTGGCTGCCCTAGCCAATTCGTTGGACGGAATGTGGACCAAGTTGGATTCCAGCGTTCTGGAAATGCATCAAGGCGAGCCGTTGATTAGTCTCAAGCAGATCAATCTCTATGATTTGAACGAAGGCGCGATTTCTGAAACCCTACAAAAGGCTCCATTGGAATTTACGCCAGGTTATCAGGACCACGCGGTAACGATTACGGTCCCTAACCCAAATGGAAAGCTTGCCCAATTCCGTGTGGTTGAATCACCAATTATGGAACCGGAGCTGGCTGCACAATTCCCGGATTTTAAAACCTACCGAGGAAACGGAATTGACGATCCAGCAGCAACGATTCGTTTTGATGTGACTATCCATGGTTTCCGCGCACAGGTTCTTTCTCCGGACGGAAACTATTATGTCGATCCCTATTACAAGGGCCAAACCGAATTCTATTCCAGTTACTCTAGGTCGGATGTGAATCTGGAAGACGGCGATGCCGGTTGTGGCTGCGGAGTTTGCGTAGCTTGTGAAGGCAAAGTCGAACTCAAGGGTGTTGAGGAAGACTCCGTTCCGATTCGGCATAACTTCGGAGGAACTCTGCGTACGTTCCGATTGGCAAATGCGGCAACAGGAGAGTATACGGCCTTTTGGGGTGGTTCTGTTGCGCAGGGACAGGCAGCCATTGTTACAGCTGTCAATCGAGTAACGGGTATTTATGAAAATGACTTGGCAATTCGATTGGTCCTGGTCGCTAATAATTCTAGCCTCGTTTACACCAATGCTTCCACCGATCCCTATACCAATAGTAGTGGCTCGACGATGTTGGGACAAAATCAGGCGACGATCGATTCGGTAATCGGAAATGCTAATTACGATATTGGACATGTCTTTAGCACGGGCGGAGGTGGTATCGCTGGGCTGGGTGTCGTTGGTTTGACAGGCAATAAAGCACGGGGAGTGACTGGGCTGTCATCGCCAACTGGCGATCCGTTCTACGTCGATTATGTCGCTCACGAAATGGGACATCAGTTCGGAGGCTCCCACACGTTTAATGGCCCTGGAGGAAGTTGCGGAGGCAATCGAAGTAGTTCGTCTGCCTACGAGCCGGGAAGCGGGACTTCGATCATGGCCTATGCGGGAATCTGTGGAGCTGACAATGTTCAATCGTTTAGCGATCCGTTTTTCCATTCCAGAAGTATCGACCAGATTCGAGCTCTCATTACGGGGACTGCAGCTGGTGTTGGCGTCAATACTGCCACCGGAAACAACGTCCCAACTGTTTCGACAGCAACTGGATTTGTAATACCTGCTCGGACTCCATTTGAGTTGACGGCCACAGGTACTGATGCTGATACGAACAATGTGCTGACTTACAGTTGGGAGCAGCGTAATCTCGGTTCGTCAGTTTCGCTGATTGCAGCCGACAATGGTGCCAGCCCATTGTTTCGTTCGTATACCCCATCCATCGATTCAACTCGCGTGTTTCCCCGTCTGTCGAATCTGCTGGACAATACTGTTCCGACCGGAGAAAAATTACCGACGACTAACTGGTCGAGCATGAACTTCCGTGTTGTGGTTCGTGATAACTCGTCTGGAGGTGGCGGAGTTAACTGGGCCAACATGTCAATGCAAGTGGTCAACACGGGAACACCGTTTCAAGTCACGAGTCAAAACTCGGCGAGTTCTTGGATAGGTGGTTCAACACAAAACATCAGTTGGAATGTTGCGGGAACGACAGCTAGCCCGATCAATCAATCTTTGGTTGATATCTGGCTCTCAACCGATGGTGGCAATACCTTTTCGACTTTGTTGGCCAGTGCGACACCAAACGACGGCTCGCAACAAATCACTGTTCCGAATGTTTCGACCGGCCTCGCTCGAATCAAGGTCAAGGGAACGAACAACGTATTTTTTGATATCAATAACGTCAATTTTACGATTTCGCCAGTAGCCACAATCACCAACCAATACGTTTACTATCTAGGCTCAAGTTACTCTTCGGGTGGCGTCGAGGCAGCATTGGATACAAGCAAAGTCTTGGCAAAAGAGACCAATTCACCTCAAACACTTGGTTATTCCAATTTGATCAACACGACTCGGGGCATCAATGGTCTCGTGTTTGATGTCGATTTTCTCGCGTCGAATAGTTTGAACGCTTCTGATTTCGAATTCAGGTGGAGTCCGCAAGGTGGTTTTGACGCGACGCTGAGCCCCAACCAACCTGGAAATTGGGATCTCGTATCGGCGGCTCCATCGGCAATTGACATCTCGACATTGGGAGGCAACAGCAAACGTATTCGCTTGGAATGGGGTGATAATCAAATCGAAAACCGCTGGTTGAGTGTGACACTCCATGCAAATGCCAATACGGGTCTCCTCGAAGATAATGTGTTCTATGTAGGGCATCTTCACGGGGAAACTTCTGGGCTTCAAACAGGCAACGCAACGGCTCAACCGCATCTACGGTTTTTTGTGACGAATCTCAACGATGTCATCGCGATTCGATCTAATCTAAGTGCTACTGCTGTCGTCGTAACCAACCCTTACGACCTGAACAAGAACGGTGTCGTGCAAAACTTGGGGGATGTTACTGGGGCTCGCAGTGCCTTATCCAACCAACTGACCAATATTCAGATTCAGAGTAGCAGTGCAAAGTTTGAAGGCAGAGGATTGGATTTTGGTGGAAGGCTTGCAAGGGCCGTGGGCGCATGGACTTACTCGCCACTGGTATACGAAAGTCGCCCGTCTATAACCCGCTCAAGACTTGACAATTGGACGCGAAAATTAGATTCCGTTTCGTTCGACTCGGCAGTTCCTTTCGATCGACAGGACGCACAAGTTTCGGAACTCGCCACTCGAATCGAAACCATAATTGAGCCGAAAGACGGGCCAACTATAACATCCATTCGTAGCGATAAGACCAACCAAAAATTGGATCTTGTTTTTGCGTCAATTGAAATGGTCGAGGATGATTTTCAATTCGACATCTGAGGGATTTACAGGACTTGGCATCTTGCGATGAAGACGAAATTGTGTCGCAAGGTGGATGTCTGTCGTTCGAAAGGTGTGCAGCCGCATACCCAACAATCAAACGGCATTGCGGTTATTGCTTTGGGGACAATTCCGAAGCAATCTTGTCACTCGCCAGATGGCATCCGATGCAGGCAGTTGCGTCGTTCGCCTAAACCTCCACAATGACTTGCACTTTTGAAATTGCGATTGACGAATTTAGTCGGTACTTCGATGATAGCTAGTGTGTGTCGGGGAACGCACGTGAAAATGTTGGCTCCACTCGATCGACCTGGATGTTGGCGTGTCAAATTTTCATGAAATCCGGACGTAGTTTGGGCTTTTTTGTTCGTAGACAAAACGATTTTTTGGACTTTGTGATGGCCATGACGGAACCTTTGGTGCGACTTTGTTTGGTTTTGCACAATCATCAGCCGATTGGAAACTTTGACAACGTTTTTGAGCAGGCCTATCAAGATAGTTACCTGCCGTTTTTGGATGTGTTTGAGCCCTACGAATCGCTCAAGATTTCGTTGCACACTTCGGGTTGCTTGATGCAATGGTTGGACGAGCGGCATCCAGAGTATTTGGACCGATTAGCGGCGCTGGTGGGCTACGGGCGTATTGAGATCATTGGCGGTGCCTACTACGAACCGATTTTGACGATGATCCCTGCGCGAGATCGTGTGGGGCAAATCACGAGTTTTAGTCGATGGCTCGAGCGTCGTCTCGCCGCGAAGGTTCAAGGCATGTGGATGCCCGAACGCGTCTGGGAGTCATCGCTTGCAAATGACCTGGCGACCGCGAATATTCAATATACGGTTCTCGATGATTATCACTTTCGCTGCGCCGGTTTGACCGATTCGGAATTAACTAGCTATTTTGTGACTGAGGACCAAGGGCAAATATTACGTGTTTTCCCTGGAAGCGAGCGGCTGCGCTATTTAATACCCTTTTGTGACGCCCATGAAACGATCGAATATTGTCGGCAACTGGGCGAGCAACATCCAGGTTGCGCCGTTGTGTTCGGCGACGATGGAGAGAAGTTCGGAACTTGGCCGGAAACAAAACAACACGTTTACAAGAATGGTTGGTTGCGCCGGTTCTTCGACGCGTTGACGCACAATCAAGATTGGCTGCGAACATCAACTCTCGCTGATGTTGTCGAGCAAGTCCCTCCTGCCGGCAAGATTTACCTGCCTGATGCCAGTTATCGTGAGATGACCGAATGGGCATTGCCAGTCGATCGTCAATTGATTCATCACGAACTGGTGCACGAGCTCGAGCAAGACCCAAGATGGAGCGAGCTCAAGACCTTCATTCGTGGCGGCTACTGGCGAAATTTCAAAGTGAAGTATGCGGAATCGAATGAGATGTACGCGCGAATGATGTACGTCAGTCTGCTGTTGCAACAGGCGGAATCAGAGGGCTGCCCTGCCGACGTGGTTCGCCGTGCGCGTCAATGGCTGTATCAAGGCCAATGCAATTGTAGCTATTGGCACGGAGCATTCGGTGGCGTTTATTTGCCTCACTTGCGGAATTCCGTTTACCAAAATTTGATTGCTGCCGAAAACGAATTGGAGCTGTGGGCTCGCGGAGACAGTGAATGGATCGAGGCGACCGCTGCCGACTATGACTTCGATGGATTCCAAGAAGTGCGATTGGCTAACGACCAAATGGTGTTGTGGCTGGATCCCCACATGGGCGGTCGAATTTATGAATGGGACATCCGCAAGAACGGGCACAACTTGCTGGCAACCATTCAGCGACGACCGGAAGCCTATCACGAGAAGATCACACGAGGTCAACAGGAAAATACGGATTCCGCAGCCAGCATTCATGACCGTGTGGTGCTCAAGCGCGAGGACTTGGCCGATTTTTTGCAGTATGACGAGCGAATGCGCAAGTCACTGATCGACCATTTTTGGGATCCAAACACGACGCTGGAAAATGTTCGCTCCGGGCAGGTAGTTGAGCAATGCGATTGTACCGATGGCGAGTTTCAATCTACGATTCGTAGAAACCCCAATCGAATTCAAGTCCTAATGACGCGAAACGCAATGCTGAGTGGTCACCGTTGCAAGATCACGAAGGGCGTGACCCTCAATGCGGGGAGCGATGACATCGAAGTGGCATATTTGATCGAAGATTTACCGGCAGGATTGAAAACGCTGTTCGCCTGTGAGTTCAACTTTGCAGGTTTGCCAGACGGTCAAGACGATCGTTATTTCTCGACGGGTTCAGGTCAACAATTGGGGCAACTCGGAACGGTTCTCGAGTTGGACGACGCGAAGAACTTAGAGCTTCACGACGAGTGGCTGGGTCTGCATATCGATTTGCAAGTAGACGATGGCGTGGGATTCTGGGCTTTTCCGATCGGCGCGGTTAGCCAGTCAGAAAGCGGATTCGAATTGGTTCATCAATCGGTTGTCGTTTTGCCGCATTGGCTGGTCGAAGGTGATGTCAACGGGCGTTGGTCGACGCGATTCCGAGTCAATGTTGCGTGTCAAAAAACGACACGCCCGGAACTCGGCAAACAAGAAGCTCTGGCTACGTTTTAGGAGTACGGCCAAATGTCACAGCATAAATAGTGAGTTTGCTCATTCTGCAAACCCTGTCGATGCTTGCATAAGGGCAGAAATAAGATAAAGATAGACGGCGGCCCTTCTTTAAGACTGGGGCGAATTTCTCAAATTAGTTTACTCTTTCCGGACCATTCTGGCATTGATTACCCAAGACCACCGCCTATTCAGTCTCGCCTATAAACTGTTCACGATCGATATTCGTTCGCTTGCGTTTATGCGAATCGGAATAGGCTTCATTATCCTCTGGCAGTTGTTCAACTACCATCCATTGGCAGATGTTTTTTTCACTGGTCAGGGAGTGCTGCCCAGAGGGATTCAGCGCGGTGTGCTCGATGGGATCGGTTTAGGTAGCGCCTGGTCGATTTATTCGCTTAACGATTCAGCAGCGTTTGTCGTGCGCCTGATGGCGTTGCATGCGGTTGCCGCGTTGTTTCTGACACTGGGATGTTTCACTCGGACCGCGACCATCATTTGTTTGCTCCTCACCTATTCATTGCAGATGAGGAACCCACTGATCACAACCGGCGGTGATGTGTTGCTGCGGGCGCTATTGGCCTGGTCCATTTTTCTACCGGTTGGAGCCTTTGCCAGCATTGATTGTTTGTGGCGCCAGCAATCGCGTTGGAAGTCATCGCAGGTAACTTCAGTTGCGACGGTTGGATTGATTGTCCAATTGGCTTGCGTCTATTTTTTCGCAGGGATCGCGAAGTTAAACATGGACTGGATATCCGGCGAAGCCTTGGGATTGGCTTTGCAACTAAAGATGTACGTGAAACCGTTAGGAGAATGGTTGCTGAATTGGCCGCTGGCGCTGAAGGTGGTTACCTGGGGGACTTTGGCTGCGGAGTTGGGAGTACTCTTTTTCCTGTTCACGCCCAATGGAACAAATTTTTTTCGAGGCATCATTTGCGGCATCTTTTGTTGGATGCATCTTGGTATTGCGCTGACAATGTCGATCGGGATTTTTTCAATCACATGCCTAGTCGCCTGGGTGGCTCTTGTCCCCAAAGGGACCTGGCTGGTCCGTACGAATCGCTCGATTTTCGTCCGCACAGACAAAAAACGACCGTTCGAATACTCGGCGTTCGCTCAGATTGCGGCGGGCATACTGCTGCTGTTTGTCGTCGTAATTAACATTTTTAGTGTTTTGCCGCGATCGAAGGTTTACGACGAAGTACTTGCAATCGGCGCGGCGACGATGCTCACACAAGAATTCAAAATGTTTGGCGAAATTCCTCATGAAGATGTGCGGTTTGACTATTTCGGAACGACGAAGAGTGGTTTGCGCGTCGATTTGTTTCAACGCGAATCCTTGAAAGCTGCCAAAGAAAGATCCGTTTACGTCTCGATGATTTCGCAGCCGTGGCGTCGATTGCATTGGAATGTTGCGGCGATCACCGACGCCAACGACGATCCGTCGTTTCCCGCGTTGGAAACTCTGCGACAACGGCTGCTGGATTACCAAGTAGCGCGTTGGAACAAAACCTATCGCGACGATCCGATCGAGACTGCGACGCTCGTTTGTCGACACACGAAGATTTTCCCCGCCGGTACCGATTTGACGGAAGTCAACCCTGAGTCGCGGCAACAAACCTGGGCGAGTTTCCCTGCCCCGCCCAAGCCCTAATGAATCGAATCAGCGTTAATCGTAATGCCCCCGCGTTATTTGGCGGATGGCAAAAATCGGAGTTTTAACTGACTGTGTTTATCTGCTGACAGATAAACGCGATGTTGGGCCTTCACGAAATCGGTGTCTTTTGCATGAAAGATATTTTCGACATAAGTTTGCGGGTTCAAGTCAATCAGCGGGAACCAACTGCTTTGTACTTGCACCATGATTCGGTGACCGGGCTTAAACGTGTGCAGAATGTCTTGCAAGGGCACGTTTACTTCTGTCACCGTATTGGGTTGAAAGGCCTCAGGTTTTTCGAAACTGTTGCGGAATCTGCCCCGTATGATATCGCCGCGGACCATTTGTTGATAACCGGCGAGCACAATGCCCTCGGGAGTACCGGGCAATTGTGGATGATTGTCCGGATAGACGTCAATTAGTTTCACTACCCAATCGCAATCCGTGTGATCCGTGCTTACAAAGAGTTGAGCATCGATGTTCCCAGCGATGGTTATCGATTCATTCAAGACCTCTGTCGAAAAGACCAGCACGTCGTCTCGCGTCGTCGCGAATTTTTGGTTGTCCGACATGTATTGGCGGGGTGTGAATTGCAATTTAATTAATTGTCGATCGCGATAGGGTACTGGGTTTGAAGGATCACTTGTGAATTCAGCAAACGACTTTTGGGGATCGTCGGTTGGTTGTGTGGAGAGTTGTCCTTCGGCGTTGAGAAACAAGGCACCGTCGGATGCGCGAGCTGGCGGCCATTTGTCGAAGGTTTGCCATTGGCGTGTACCTGTGTCAAAAACTCGGGCTTCGAAATCAGGTTTTGGTCCTTCGTCCTTCAAGTAATACCGAAAGAAAACAGCTTCGATGTCGCGCTGATAGCTTTCCGCGATGTCGGTTCCAAACGGTACGTTGCCCACGACGGCATTTTTGGAGGCCCGCGCCCAATCGCCGTGTCCCCAAGGCCCCATCACAATCGAGTTATTGATGCCCGGATTGTTCTTCTCAAGAGCTTGATAGATATGAAGAGGGCCGTACAGGTCTTCGGCATCGAATAAGCCGCCAACAACCATGACGTTTGTTTTGACGTTTTTGAGATGCGGCAAGATACTACGTTTTTGCCAAAACTCATCATAGTTCGGATGGGACATGAGTTCTTGCCAGAAGAAATTGTCTTCGCCAAAATAGGCCTTTGAACTCTCGCCTAAAGGTTCGATCGCTTGATAGAAAGTCCAAGCATCGTTGCTCGATGGAGGTGGAGTCTTGTACCACGACGACTGTGTGGGGCCATTGTGTTGGTAGCCAAACGTTGCGGTGGCCAAAAAGTAACTCAGCAAATAGGCGCCATTGTGATGAAAGTCATCGAAGAAGAAATCCGAAATCGGCGCTTGAGGCGATGCGGCGACAAGTGCGGGATGATGTTCCGGCAGCGCTGCAGCGGAATAAAAACCGGGATAGGAAATGCCCCAAATACCGACGCGACCATTGTTATTCGGAACGTTAGCCAGCAACCATTCGATCGTATCGTAGGTATCTGAGCTTTCATCAATAGGCAAGTTGCCTGGTACATGAGGCCGCATGTTGTCGAACGTGCCTTCGGAATTCCAACGACCACGTACATCGGTGTGGACGAAAATGTAGCCTTCGTCATCCATGAACTTCGATGTGCCAAGTCGCCCAGGAAAACGATCGGGACCATACGGCTGCGTGCTGTAACAAGTCCGATTCATCATGATGGGGTACGTTTTCGATTTGTCGCGTGGCGAGTAGACGGCGACATGTAATTTGATACCGTCCCGCATCGGAATCTGCGCCTCACGTTTTTCATAACGAGCCGAAATGTTCGCCTGTTGGGCTGCAGTCGAAGAAAAGTTCCCGACAAAAAAGACGCTGGCACAGAGCGCGACGAAACACATGCGAAAAAACTGAGTCATTGCTTGTTCCGAAAAAGTATGAGTTGGGGATTGAAATGTTATTGCAAACGGCAGCACGCGCTTCGTCCGCTATTCACAATTAGTTTACCACAGCCAAGTCCGCAATGGATTGCGCACAGTGCCGTATTGATTTTGCTATGTTGCGTTTGATTGTGTTCTTTTGCATTTGGAAGTCTTCGACTACTGGGCGGAAGGTGCGAATTTTGATTTGCGGTAGGTCTTTGAGTTTCAATAGTGGGTTTTTTTGCTCGCTACTAAAAACGAAAAAGCCTGCATGTTCTAGCAAGAACTTGCAGGCGGTGATAAGTTGTTTTCGAAAGGACTAGCGGTTGTTTTTGGACCTAGGCGGAGCTGGATTCCGAGGTGCTACACTATTCAACCTTTCCAATCTTGTTGCAGTTGGTGGGATCAGGACCCCGGTTTGGATGTTTTGAGTCATTGGTCCATTTAAAAACGGATCCGAATGCCTAATGTCGATTCCGAAATTGTTTCCGCCATTGTTTTCGGGCCAGCCCAATCCGTCTGCTTGGCTGATAAGCATTTCCATTTTCAGTTCAACCATCCGTTCCTTTGCTTCGCGACGGCGGACAAGTTGTGCTCGTAGTTCTTGCACGCGTTTGTCGAGTTCTTCGATTTGTTCGGATTGCTCCTCTAGGAAAGTTTCATAGCGACCGTCGAGAGCTTCGCGAATGGTAGCCTTCGAGTCTTGTTTTTGTTCTTCGCTATCGGCGTTTTGATAGGCCTCAAGAGCTTGACGAAGTTCGCCGTCACGCTCATCTCCGGCTCGAAAAATGGTAAAGCTATTGGCGACAGAGTAATTTTCATCTTGACTTGTGCTGTAGATGGCCGCCGCGGGGTCGGTAAACAGCGGTGATCCCGCAATTGCCGAAGGTGCAGTTGCAACTGCCGGCTCTTGTGCAGTGCTGGCGGAATACAGCATCCCGCAAACTAGTAACGAGGTTCCGATTAACAAAAGTTTCATGTCGGTTCTCCAAAAAGTTTTAATCGTTTCGGTTCAGATAAACGGTTGGGAAAACCGTTGCTACTTTTAACACGCTGGAAGCGTTATTATTCTTTCAGTATTTGTTCGAGATTTTGGATTTGCTCGCGAACGATTTCGATATTGGATTCAAGCGAGTCAGATTCGCTGCCAAACACAATTGTTGTTGATTGATGCATGACGGTTTCGAATTGCGATATCTCATTTTGCAAGATATTGATATCGTCCAAGAATTGCTGTTCCTGCCGAAGTTCGTCGAGAGATTGACGCCAACTTATGGCGTCAACTGTTGCATCGGTATTGGCTTTTGTTGAGCTCTGATTGATTGTCCAATAGTCTTGAAAAAGCCATCCACAGACGACGCTTGTCAAGATCATGGCAATCGCCGCAGCGAGAATCCGTGTTCGTTTTTTTGTGCGTTGCGTCGTCGCGATCCGCGGCGGACGGGCCGATTGCGGGTGCTGCAAGTAAGCCAGGAATTGTTCGAGCCAAATTTCCAGTTCGGCAGCAGACGCGAAACGATCCTTCGGATTTTTCTCTAGTAATCGATCGATCGCGGTCGAAAGCACACGCGGGATGTCCGAATTGATCGAATGGGCTGGCAACGGTTGGTGTTCACCAATCATCCGCAAGACCGCCAGCGGCGTTTCACCGCGAAACGGTTCGCGTCCCGTGGCCATGAAATAAAGCACGCTGCCCAAGCTAAATAGGTCGCTGCGAGTATCGATGTCATTTCCGCGTGCTTGTTCGGGAGACATGTAGTGCGGCGTGCCAGCCAGCCAACCCGTTTGCGTGGCGGCCGCATCATCGGCGGCGCGAGCGAGTCCGAAATCGGTGATCATCGCGCGATTCAAGTCGTTTTCGAGCAAGATATTTGCGGGCTTGATGTCGCGATGGACAAGGCCTTGGGCGTGAGCCGCAGCTAGACCGGACGCGATTTGCATCGCGATTCGTACGATCGATTTCGGTTCCAGTGGACCGTATTTGTTTACAATCCCCTGCAATGAATGTCCTGGCACAAAGGTCATGACCAAATAGGGCACATCGGCGTTGGCATCCACTGCGTGGATCGGCACAACGTTCGGATGGTTGACAGCAGCTGCGGCCTGAGCCTCGCGGGCAAATCTTTTTCTGGCAACACCGCTGGAGGCTAGATGGGGCGAGAGGACTTTGATTGCAACGGCGCGGTTGAGTTCGGTGTCGTGGCCCTTGAAGACGATTCCAAAACCGCCCTGCCCTACTACGCGTTCGACATCGAAGCGGCCGATCCGACCTAACATTTCGGGATGTCCTGGCGGGTCGAGCAACTGCAAGGCATACCGCGAGGCGTCGCCGCGTTCTTGGCTCGATCGAGCGCTCGAAACCGACAGTTCGTCCACGGTCGAAAGCTGGGCGTTGACCTCGGTCCACCAGTTTTGAGTTCCGGCCAGCGTTTCTAGTTCGGAACGACACCTTGCGCAAGATTCTAAATGCCGTTCGAGTGTTTCGTCACAAACTTCAACCCCGGAGTGCAAGAGATCGGCAAGTTGCTTTCGCGTGCAATGATTATTCTGCATTGTTGAATCTCCAAGCTCGAGTTTCTAGATCCATACCTTCGACAGCAACCCTGATCTTGGCTAACACACGGCTTCGAGCAATGTAGACGGCACCAACAGATAGGCCCAGTTGATCGGCAGCTGATTGCGGTGGATGGTTTTCAACGCAAGTCTTCCAAAACGCGCTCCAAGTATTTTGTGAAAATCCCGATCGTGCCGATTCGGCAGCACGCAAAAAAATTTGACGTCGCTCCTCGATATCAAACAGTTCGTTGGGTGGCACGTTTGCGGCTCGTTCGTCCATTCGATGAATCAGAGTTTCGCCGGGTGTTGCAGGCTGCCGTTGTTGTTTGCGGAAGTGGTCGACTACCAGGTTGCGAGTGACCTTCGTTAACCAGCCACGGAACGACCATCGTTGGCTATCGGGATTCCAGGATTCAGCGGTCTTGGCAACACGCGTTAGTACTTCTTGGCACAGATCTTGAGCGTCCGATAGTTGCAGGCCGCGGCGCATGGCCAATCGCATGATCACCGGCTCATAGGTCTGCAGAAAGTCTTGCCAGGCCGTTAGATCGCAGGGCTCTGCCAGCCGCAACAGGAGGCTATGTCGAGTTTCGGGCAAATTGTTCATTTCGGTTTCTAAAACACTGAATGGCATCGGTTGAATGTGCGAAAACAACGTCTTCTACCAGTCTACACGTTGCCGGTTTCGCAATCTTTCATTCAAAAGTAGATTAAAGTAGAAGTTAGCCCGAAAATGCTAGCGCTGGGCCTGTCAGAAAAACGATGCGGGAATGGAAACGAAGAGCAAACGAGCATGCGAATAGGTGTATTTGGAGGGTCGTTCGATCCGATCCATTTCGGACATTTGATATTGGCAGAACAATGTCGCGAACAAGCGAAACTCGACGAAGTCTGGTTTGTGCCGGCTGCAATCGCGCCACACAAACGCGTGGGGCCAACTGCGACAGACAACCAGCGAATAGAAATGGTCGAGCTGGCCATTGCGGGCCACGCGTTCTTTCGCGCCAAAGACCTCGAACTCGTCCGCGGCGGAACCAGTTATACCATCGATACGCTTGAGCAATTGGTAGCCTCAAATCCGGAAGATGAAAGGTTCTTAATCATCGGTGGTGACTCGTTGGCTCAATTAGCGAGTTGGCGTAAGCCGAAACAGATTTGTGAGTTGGCGATTCCACTGGTTTATTTTCGCCCTGGGTCACCACAAGACCTGGGGGCTCTCGCCCCGTTGGTCAGCTCACAGCGGTTGGAAAAAATTCGCGATTTTTCCATTGATTCACGCATGATCGACATTAGCAGCACAGATATTCGCGCTCGTGTGGCGACTGGACGATCGATCCGTTATCTGTTGCCGCGACCAGTCGAGATGTTGATTCACCAGCAGCAGATGTATCAAGAGAGATAATTGCCCGCTCGGCGTGAATTTCGTTAGAATGGGCGATCCTAAGAAAGTGACAAAGCTAACGGGCTCGTTGAACAAAATGTTACATTACATTGACTTCGTTCCAGAAGAAAAATCGGCCCCAGGAATTTTCAATCCGGGCGAACACGAAGATTTTTATGCAGCGGTAGCGCGAGCCAACGCTTGGTTGGCGACGCATCCCGTGAAGCTTGTCAATTTAGAAACTGTCGTGCTGCCAAACATTTGGAGCCGTTGGGAAGAGGGCTCGAAAGACGCTTCGATCGGCACAAGTGGCGACATGCCCAGCCGCTGGCATCAATTCGTAAGGTGTTGGTACTTGGATGCAGAACAATAGTCCAGACACTTCTCTTCAAATATCATCAATCGAAAATAAAAAAGTTCTTGATCGGTAATCCTAATGTCCAAAATGTTATTTCGTTGGATCTTTCGCATCGCTGGCGTCCGCAGACTTTATCAAGAAGTCGTCGAGTCCGATCGTTTGACGCAAATCAAACCGCAAATTCGTGCCGACCTGTCTCGGTTACTCCACACGGTGAACGAAAAAAATAAGTTCTTTCGAGGTAAATTCACTACGTTTTTATCGGAGAACGCAGGCGTTGATGACGCAACTTTTTTCGCGAACTACAAACAGTTGCCTTCTCTGACTAAGCAAGATTATGCCGAGGCAGGTCAAACCGTAATGACAGACGCTTGGGCGACCGTCGACCCGAAGTCAATGGAGTTGCAAGTCGAAGGCAAGCCCCTCGATTCGATCTTACGACTGACTAAAGGAAATTACTTGATGCCGATGGCGACAGGCGGCTCGAGTTCGCTGCCCCTCGTCGTGCACATGACAAAGCACCATATGTTTTCGATGCTGTTTACGTTCTTCAAGTGTTGGTACCGGATGGGCTGGCGACCTGGCGAAAAGATGATGATCTTTTACCCGAAGAACACCTACAACATCGACGACATGGTGAAGTTCAATAAATTCAGTTGGCTGACAGGTTTTCGCTACCACTTGTTCGACAAAATCGACGAACAAGTCGTCCGTGGTTTGGTCAATGACTTGAACAAATTCAAGCCGAAGTTGCTGTTGGTGTTTCCATCGCCGATGAACATGATTGCCCATACGATTCGACGTTTTGATCTGCCGCTGAAACACCATCCGGAGTTGATCAATGTTAGTGGCGAGACCTTTTTTGACTGCCAGCGGCGCAACATCGAGTCTGTTTTCACGCGCAGCAAAGTCGAGGATTCGTATGGTTCCGTAGAGCTAGGAGAGATTGCTCACGAAACGAAAGAGGGCCTTGAGGTCTTCGCGAACGTTGCCTACGTCGAAACCGAACACAATGATGCAGGCCAACCTGAAATGATAATCACTCGTTTGCACCTCGGAGATTTTCCTTTTATTCGTTACAAAATGAAGGACATTGCCGACGTGGATTTCAAGCAACGCAGCGATGGCACAGAACGATTCGTGATTACCAAAATCGAGGGCAAAGATTCGAACTTTATCATGTCAGACAATGGAGAACGCTTCTACCCGTCGTTTTTCAATGCTTTCGTGAATGAACTCAATGACCAATTCAAACAGAGTATTCTTGAAATCAAAGTTTACGAGCGAGCGCAGCGCGAACTTGAAATTCAATTCATAGTGAATGACCCCAGCGTGCAAGTAGCGATTGCTGCTGAGACCAATCGTCTGCTTTGGGAATACATGAGTCCTAAAATGCAATATACGGTTAAGTTCGTCGACTTCATCGATCATGATTACCGACGCAAGTACCGTGTAATCGAACGAATTGGTGATGTCGAATTTGCGGGCGGCATAGTGGGTGATGCCAAAAAAACAGAGACCGTCCGCGAAATAGAAACGCAAACGGCCCCGTGACCAATCAGTTTTTTATGGTGTCGCTTGTCTAGCAGCATTTGTCGTCAATGCATTTAGCAGACGGTGGAATCGATACTCAAGTTGGCAGCAGCGCCCTCGCGAACGATGTAGTCCGTGATCACAACGGTCCCTGGTTCAAACACAAATGCAAAATCGCCAACATCAAAATTCGTTAACCCGCAGAGGTGATAAATATTGGTGGCTGCATCTGCGATGCTAATACCTGTGGCTGCACCAAACCGCGTAGTACCCGCAACATCGAGTGTCACGGTTGCGGCATCTCGGATCGTAATCGTTGAATACAAGTCCAAGTTGGCAGCGGTTGATGAAAGAATCATGTTCAAGAAGCCCGTTTGGTAAATTCGGACATTGCTGTCCGATTGAAACTGCACTCGACCAATCACCGTATTGTCGACGTTGCCAACATCGATTCCCATTAAACCAAAAAAGTGAGCGTCGGTGAGTTTCAAGACTTGGTCTACCGTGGCTCCTAATACAATATCTTTCGAAGCATGAAAGGTTGACACACCTGTCGAAGTCAAACTTGTATTGGCCTCTGCGCTCAAACTGCCTTGGGTCGTGATATCAAACCCGTTGGCCATGTTTGCACCCGTCAAGACAACATCGTTGAACTGGGTTAGTTTCGCAGCGCCTGTGGCTTGCAAATTGACCTTTGTCAAGTTGACGATTCCAGATTGGCCGACATCAATGGCGTCTGCGGCGTCGAAATTGGTGAGGCCGTTAACGATGATTGTGTTGTTGAAATTATCGCCTAGAACTATCGATTTGGTGGAGGTTAGATCGGCAGTTTGACTGACGAGGATCACCGCGTTGGCATCATCTTTGATTCCGTCAGCCGTAACCAAAAAACTGTTGGCAACGCGAATTCCTTGAAATGATTCAGAAATCGTTTCTACCACCGAGTTGAATTGTCCTTGTCGGAACTCAATTGGCGTCAACGACTTTACGGTGACGATACCTCGAGAGGATTGGGCGGACAAACCTCCGATCGAATTATCAAGGCCGAGTTGCAAGTGGCCATAATTTTCAGTGTCCGAGTTTCCGCCTAAAAATAGGTGGTCGGTTTGAACGGTACCGCTGAGTTGCTGAATTCCAGTTCTGGTTTGCAAAAGCAATCGTGGCGAAGATATCGTTCCCAAGAGCGACATTCGGCCTGTGGATTCGGAACCCGTTCGAAACATTGCTTGTTCCGCAACATTGATGTCCAGCAATTTCATGGCATTGCGATCAACGATTTCGACGAAACGTGCGGAGCCGACCGCGACTTGGTTGAAGTTATTGTCATTCATGCTGTCACCATCAAAATCGCCGCCGTTGAGATAAAGGCTACCATCCGCGAGATTGAATGTTGCAATACCATTTACCGAAAATGATGCATCGGATCGCTGCCTCAGGGTTCCCTCAAGTCCGGCCTCCGATTGGGCGACGAAATCACCGGTGACATTCAAATGCGTAGTGTCGTCTTTCGTTCCATGTTCAATGAAAGTCGTTCCAGTCAACTTCCAATTCATCGAGCCGTTGACGTTGCCAGATATACCAGCGATTCGGTTGTTGAAGGAGTCCAAATTGACATCACCGTTGGCCAGAATTGTCAAATGGTCTGTGTTGATCGCGGCCTGAGCTGACTCACTGATGATCGTTGCAGATTCCAGAATCAGCGAATCGCGAACATACACCTGGCCATTGATTTCAATCGACTCGCCAATGCCCTTGAAACAATTGGTCGTTATCGTCCCAAGAGTTAGAACCCCGGAGTCAACAATCATTACAGATGTTGTTGGTACCCTACTTGTACCAACACGTGTACCATCAATCGAGACTGTACCAAAAACATTGTTGGCATTGTCGAGTGTGATGGCGGTTCCAGCAAGTGTTAGGTCTCCCGTCTTCAACGTTCCCATTTGGACAATATGGGACCTCGTATTGAGAGTTAAATCACCAGGAATGTTAACATCATTCAT
Organism: Planctomycetaceae bacterium; assembly: GCA_024642765.1. Lineage (GTDB taxonomy): Bacteria > Planctomycetota > Planctomycetia > Pirellulales > Pirellulaceae > BJ22. The sequence continues at coordinate 2,840 of JAHEAM010000001.1, read as the reverse complement.
GAAAACAATGCTTGTCCGATTCCTTCTTCGAACTTCAATTTTCATTCCAGAAAGTGTTCCGTCATTGAACAGCGCCTTGTCGATCGTGAGTACGTCGTTGGTGGCGTCCAGCGTCAAGCCTTTGACCTGCTCACCTAGAAATTTCTCGCCGTGCCTGAACGACAACTCCAAAGTATTGTTGCTAGAGTTTTCTAAGACTTCGATAACTTCGAAATTGGCGATGTCAATTTCGCTGCGCTCCAGTACTAACGTTGTGCCTTGGACTGAAAAATCGACCGCCAACAATTGTCGAGGCTCCATTGCAGCATAGTTTAAGGACCGATTGCGAAGCCTTTGGTTTGAATTTCGGCGGGACATGAGTAACCTCTTTTGGGATTGCAAGAATTAAGGATGAGTCTCAAGGGCTTTCGCTTGATCGAGTTATTGCGAATGATTCCCAGAAAATGTGCGTTGGGTCAAGTGTGATTGTAATGTCTTGTTTAGGGTATTTGCCAGCGGTTGCGTGAGATGGGTCGTTTCGCGTGCTGGTGAGAAGGGCGATTCGAGAGCCTTTTTTCAAGCGTCAGATCCAAGAATACGGGAAACTAATGTTATCCCGGTTGCGTTCAATTCAGTTTTTCATTAATCCTTAGCCCGGGAAGATTTATAAGGAGGCTGAAATGGCGCAGCGAAATTGGCTCGTTGGATTCGCGTTTACATGTCTTGGTACCCTCCATTTGAATTGGGCACGTGCTCAAACTGACCAACGATCCAGTCTCGAAGAAATCCAAATCACAACGGGCTTCGGATTGAGTCTCAAAGGATTGGAGGCATTTGTCTCGATCTCGCAAGAAGACGATTTTGGATTCAATTACGACCTCGCCAGCATGAGCCAGCAGTCAGAAATTCGAGAAGCTCTTGATTTGTCAGCCGAACAAATGGCAGCAATCGGGAAAATTTCCGACGAAGTGCTAAGTCAAATTCAACCTCTGCTCGTTGCTTCCGTCTTGACGGATGATGGGGATCAAGCGAAGCGAGTTTTCCAAGAAGCGCAAAGCGAAATGCATGACGTATTAACTATGACGCAGCAAGCTCAGCTAGAGCAAGTTTCCAATCAACTGGCGATTGAAAAATACGGCCTCGCTCGGTTGCTCAGCGCAAAACGAATGCAAGCCAAACTCGGACTCGACGCTAATGAACAAGAGGCACTGACGCAGTCTCACGAGAAATACGATTTAAACTATCAGTCGCGGGTTTTGCAACTCGTTCGCGAAGCCAATCAGAAATTGCTCACACACCTCCCACGGATTCCAAATATCGTCTTCAACAGCGACTCTTAAATCAGGCGTTCAAGAATTACTTGGAAACGCCGCTGATCCCGAATCCACCGAAACTCAGTCATACGAAGATGCGGTCGCAACAAGTTTACAATAAAGACTGCCAAAAATTTTGTGGCATCGATTCGGCGCAATTTGAATTGCTAAAGCAGAATATGCGATTCTATCGGGAGCAAGAGGACTCGGAAGTCGAAGTGCAGCTCAACAACATTCTCGATACAGACCAAATCAACAAACTAAAAACGTGCGTCATTATCGAACAAACAAAAACCCACGGAACCGTGTATTCGCTAACAGAAGGATTGTTGGCGGATGAACTTGATATTTCACCAACACAAGTTGAAGCCATCGCGACTGCTGCCAAGCAAATTCAGTCTAACCTGAATCAAAGCATTTCCGATGCTAGAGCGACGGTATTGCAAGAAACGTTTCCCATAATGTCCTCGAATCAAATCGAACATATTGCTGAACACACGCGTTCGGCCAACAGGCGCTAATCAATGTTAGTGCCAATATGAACGATAGCGCGCGATCGGAAAAGAAAAATTCGATCAAAAAGGCGCATTCCGGAGTTTTGCGTTGTCGTGAGTTGAATTTCGTGGCCAATCACTAATCGATAATGATAGGCGTTTGAGATTCGAACGATTGAAGGTGTTTTGCGACGTTTTGACTCTTTTCAGCGTCGGGTAATGTCATTGCCTTTTTTTCGAGTTCGATGGCTTTGCTAAAGTCACCGTTGGCAGCGTAGGCGGTTGCCAGCGTGTCGATAATCAGACCACTTTGCCAATTGGACAACTCGCAGGCTTGCGTGGCCAATTCGACGGCTCGTTTGGGATCGCGCAATTTCTGTTCAGGAACCGTAGCCAGGAGCCAGGCTAGGTCGTTTAGGAAACCAGGTTCTGCTGGCGAAAGAGCCAGCGCCTGTTGAATACTTTCAATTGCCCCAGCCCAGTTCTTTTTGCGTGAAAGGATATGTCCACGATTGTAAAAAACGGGAGCAGACTGAACGCCCGCCTTAATCAAAACGTTGTAGTCCTCAAGGGCCAGATCGTTCTTGCCTTGTCCTTGGTAAATGGTTGCCCTGCGATAGCGCGAGAAATGGTTATTGGGGTCGCCCGCGAGTGCTTGGTTGAAGTCCTTGATTGCGGCTTCTGCCTGACCCATCGACTGGTTAGCTTCGCCGCGCCGCGCGTACGCGATCGCCAAGGGTTGTTTTCCAATGGCCTCCGACAGATCCACGACCGCTTCTTCGAAGCGTTGCAATCCGATGAGTACACAGCCACGATGGTAGTGCAAGAAGGCGTCATGCTCGCTTTTGAATGTCAGCGCCTGGTTCAGATCATCATAGGCGTCAGGCCACTTTTCCATTTGCTCATAGGCGATTCCTCGATTGATGAAACCCGCCTGTTGATTTGGGAATTGTTCAATGATTTTATTGAGTTCACTGATTGACTCCGCAGGTTTTCCAAGTTCACGTAGAAGTATGGCTCGATTCAGTTGAATTTGAAACTCGTCGGGCACAAG